>NZ_BAFW01000145.1 GCF_000308535.1 Nocardia cerradoensis NBRC 101014
AATACTGGGGCGCCTGCCCTCGTTCAGGTGATTGAACTTTTGATCAAACCTCAGGAGGCGGCCATGCAGTTCGGCATCTTCACCGTCGGCGACGTCACCGTCGATCCGACCACCGGAATCGCGCCCACCGAGGGCGAACGCATCGACGCGATGATGCGCCTGGCCCTGAAGGCCGAGGAGGTCGGGCTGGACGTGTTCGCCACCGGCGAGCACCACAATCCCCCGTTCGTGCCGTCCTCGCCGACCACCATGCTCGGCTGGGTCGCGGCACGCACCGAGAAACTGCAGTTGTCGACCTCGACCACCCTCATCACCACCAACGACCCGGTGAAGATCGCCGAGGACTACGCGATGCTGCAGCATCTGTCCGGCGGCCGGGTCGATCTGATGATGGGCCGGGGCAATACCGGCCCGGTCTACCCGTGGTTCGGCAAGGACATCCGCAAGGGTGTCGAGCTCGCGATCGAGAACTACCACCTGCTGCGCCGGCTGTGGCGTGAACCGGTGGTCGACTGGCAGGGTCAGTTCCGCACGCCGCTGCAGGGATTCACCGCGACTCCCGCACCGCTGGACGGCACGCCGCCGTTCGTGTGGCACGGCTCGATCCGGTCGCCGGAGATCGCCGAGCAGGCCGCCTATTACGGCGACGGCTTCTTCCACAACAACATCTTCTGGAACAAGGAACACACCCAGGAAATGGTGCGGCTGTACCGGCAGCGGTTCGAGCACTACGGTCACGGCTCGGCCGACCAGGCGATCGTCGGCCTGGGCGGGCAGGTCTTCATGGCCGAGACCGAGGCGGCGGCCAAGAAGTTCTTCCGGCCGTACTTCGACAACGCGCCCGTCTACGGGCACGGCCCGTCGCTGGAGGACTTCACCGAGATGACGCCCCTGACCGTCGGTACTCCCGAGCAGGTCATCGAGCGCACCCTCGGCTTCGCCGACTACGCCGGCGACTACCAGCGCCAGCTGTTCCTGATCGACCACGCCGGGCTGCCGATCGACGTCGCCCTGGAACAGGTCGAGATCCTCGGCCGCGAGGTGGTGCCGGTGCTGCGCAAGGAATTCGAATCGCGCCGTCCCGCACACGTTCCCAGCGATCCGCCGACCCACGCGTCGCTGGTTGCCGCCGGTCCGGAGGCGCCGCACCATCTGGTCGAGCCGGCGCGCGAGCGGCTGCTGGCCGCCGCCGAGCAGGCCTGATTCATCCCGCAGTACTCATCCGACCGCCATATTCATCCACCGCATCGAACGAGGGACGAAAACCCATGTCGCACACCGTTGTCGTACTCACCGCCGGGTTGTCGCAGCCGTCGAGTACCCGTCTGCTCGCCGATCAGCTCGCCGATGCGGTGGCCTCGGCCGTCGGCGCCCGCGGTGAGGCCGTCGACATCGAGGTCATCGAATTGCGAGATCTGGCAAGCGATCTCGCCGCCACGATGGTGTCGGGCGGTCTGCCGACCCCCGCGGTGGCGGCGGCGCGGGAGAAGGTCTCCGCCGCGGACGGTCTCATCGCCGTCACCCCGGTGTTCGCCGCGAGCTACTCCGGCTTGTTCAAGATGTTCATCGACGTGCTCGACACCGAAGCGCTCAACGCCATGCCGGTGCTCGTCGCCGCCACGGCCGGAACCGCCCGGCACGCGCTGGTCCTCGAGCATGCGATGCGGCCGCTGTTCACCTATCTGCGTGCCGTCGTCGTTCCGACCGGTGTGTTCGCCGCGACCGAGGATTTCGGATCGGCCGGACTCGGCGAGCGGATCCACCGCGCCGCGGCCGAATTCGCCACCCTCGTGGTCGCGGTACCGACCGGCGTGGACGGCTTCCTCCCGGAACCGACCCGGGCCCGGCAGTCGGGCAACCACGTCGGCGAGGTGACGCCGTTCGCGAAGCTGCTCGCAGGCCACACGGGGCATACCGAACGTCCCCACCGCCCGGCCGAGCAGCGGTAGGACACCCACCCTTTCCGGCCCGGCCGACGCGCGGATGCCCCGCTCCGGTAGGCGACGAGCATGTCACCGGGTCGGCTTCGACCGCCCGCGCACCCAAATCCGGTGCGCGGGCGGTCGCGCACGACATGATGGAGGGGTGACTGCGGGCCCGGAAGAGCTTCTCGACGAATGGTTGCGTGTATCCCTGCGAGAGGTGCGGCCGGGACCGCGGCGCGCCGCGACCGATCCGATCGGCAGCGGCAGTGCCATCACTGTCGGGACGTGCCTGGAATTGTTCGACGCCCAGGCCACGAGCCGGCATCTGGATTTCGCGGCGCGGCGGCTCGGCGCGGGCAAGCGCGGGTACTACAGCATCGGTTCCAGCGGCCACGAGGGCAATGTGGTGCTGGCGCAGGCGTTGCGCAGTACTGATCCGGCGCTGCTGCACTACCGGTCCGGCGCGTTCTTCGTGCATCGCTGCCGGCAGGTTCCGGGACTGGACCCGATCCGTGACGTGCTGCTGGGTGTCGTCGCGGCGGCCGCCGATCCGATCTCGGGCGGGCGGCACAAGGTGTTCGGCAGCGCGCCCGCGTCGGTGATACCGCAGACCTCCACCATCGCCTCGCATCTGCCTCGGGCGATGGGGCTGGCGTTCGCGCTCGATCGGGCCCGCGGGCTGGGCCGCGACACGCCGTGGCCCCGAGATGCGGTGGTGCTGTGCACATTCGGCGACGCGTCGGCGAATCACTCCACCGCGATCGGTGCGATCAATGCCGCGATCCACACGGCTCACCAAGGTATTCCGATGCCGCTGCTGTTCGTCTGCGAGGACAACGGGCTCGGCATCAGTGTGCCCACTCCCCCGGACTGGATCGAATCGGCCTTCGGATCGCGACCGGGTCTGCGGTATTTCGACGCCGACGGCTCCGATCTGCGGCAGGCCCTGTCGGTGGCCTCCGCCGCCGCGGAATCCGTGCGCGCGCGGCGGCGGCCCGCCCTGTTGCGGCTGCGCACGGTGCGACTGCTCGGACATGCCGGATCCGATGTGGAGTCGGCGTATCGGCGACCGGAGGATATCGAGGCCGACCGCCGCCGCGACCCGGTCGCCACCACCGCCCGGCTGCTCGTCGAGATCGGCGCGGCGAGCGCCGAGGAGGTTCTCGCCCACTACGACGCGATCGGCGCCCGCGTGGCGGCGAGGGCGGCCCGGGTGGCCGAGGAACCGCATCTGGACTCGGCCGAGGCGATCCAGGCGCCCGTGGTGTTCGGATCCGGCTCCCGGGCCTCGACGCCGGTGGGTTCCGTTCACTCCTCGACCGACGGCCCGTCCGGTGCGACGGGGCGGTCGCCGGCGGCACCGGGGCAGACGGCCGAGCGGCCCGGGCCGATGACGCTCGCACAGTCGATCAACCATACGCTCGCGACATTGCTCGCCGAGGCATCCGATGTGCTGGTCTTCGGCGAGGACGTCGGTCGCAAGGGTGGCGTCTACGGCGTGACCAAGGGGCTGCAGCGCGAGTTCGGGGCGCGGCGAGTGTTCGACACCCTGCTCGACGAGCAGAGCGTGCTCGGTACCGCACTGGGCGCCGGACTCGCCGGATTCGTACCGATTCCGGAGATCCAATATCTGGCCTACGTGCACAATGCGCTGGACCAGATCCGGGGCGAGGCCGCGACCCTGTCGTACTTCTCCGCGGGGCAGTACCACAATCCGATGGTGGTGCGGATCGCCTCGTTCGCCTATCAGCGTGGCTTCGGCGGGCATTTCCACAACGACAATTCCATTGCGGCGCTGCGTGATATCCCCGGAGTGGTCGTTGCGGCACCGGCCCGGGCCGACGACGCGGCCGCGATGCTGCGTCGGTGCGTCGAGGTCGCTCGCGGTGAGGGCCGGGTCTGTCTCTACCTCGAACCTATCGCCCTGTACCACACCCGCGACCTGCATCGCCCCGGCGACGCGGGCTGGCTCGCCGCGCCCGCAGAGGACCCGGCATCGCTCGCCCGCGCCCGAATCCACGGCGACGGCGCCGATCTCACGATCGTCACCTTCGCCAACGGTGTGCCGATGAGCCTGCGCGTGGCACGACGCCTGGCGGACAACGGTATTCACGCACGCGTACTCGATCTGCGTTGGCTCACACCGCTTCCCGTCGACGATCTGCTGCACCATGCCCGCGCCACCGGCGCCGTTCTCGTCGCCGACGAGACCCGCCGCAGCGGCGGGGTATCGGAATCGGTGTGCACGGCGCTGCTCGACGGCGGTTTCGACGGCCGTCTCGCCCGCGTGACCAGCGCCGACAGTTTCGTCCCGCTCGGCCCGGCCGCGGAACTGGTGCTGCTGAGCGAAACGGCGATCGAGGACGCGGCGCGTCGGTTGCTGGAATCGGGCCCGCGCTCCCAGGTCTGACGCGCGCGGGGCGGGTGCGCCGAAGACCGGCTGCACCCGCCCCGCACACCGATGCTCAGCGCAGGGTGACCGTTGTCGGCAGCGCGGCGAAACCGCGATTGTTCGAGGAGTGGATGCGCCGCAGCCCGGCCGGGTCGACGTCGTAATCGGCGATGCGTGAGGTGATCTCACCGAGCGCGGTCCGCAACTCGAGCAAGCCCAGGTTCGAGCCGAGGCAGTGGTGGCGGCCGCTGCCGAAGACCAGCGCATCGGAGGTGTCGCGATCGAGATCGAAGACGTCGGGCCGGTCGAACACCTCGGGATCACGGTTCGCCGAACCGGTCAGCAACAGCATCCGCGCCCCCGCCGGAATCGTGACGCCGTGCAGTTCGACGGCTTCGGTGGTGGTGCGCAACTGCGACTGGGTCGCCGGGTCGTAGCGCATGCCCTCGGCGATCCAGTCGTCGACGCGCCCCAGCGCCGCGGCCCGCTGGTCCGGATGCGCCCACCCGGCGTACCAAAGATTGCCCAGCGTGAGCATGCTGGTCTCGATGCCCGCGCCGACCAGCAGGATCAGCACACCCACGATTTCCTCGGGAGTGAGCCGGTCGTCGCCGTCGGCGGCGTCGAGCAGTCCGGATAGCAGGTCGTCGGTGCGGTGTTTGCTGCGTTCGATGGTCAGCTCGGTGTAGTAGCCGACCAGGGCGCCGATCGCCTGCATCGCCTCCGGCCGCAGATCGGTCGATTCCTCCTCGGTGTACATGATTTCCATGCCGAGTTTGCGCACCAGATCGCGGTCCGCGCGCGGCACGCCGACCAGTTCGGAAATGACCTCGGTCGGGTACGGGCCGGCGAAGTCGGTCATCAGGTCGAAACTGCCGCGTTCGAGCAGCGGCTCCAGGAGGTCGGCGGCGATCTCACGCAGTCGCGGTGCCAGCGCCTGCACCCGGCGCGCGGTGAACGCGCGCGTGACCAGACCGCGCATGCGCGTATGTTTCGGCGGGTCCATCGCCACGAAGGAGAAGAACCGCTCGGCCTGCGGACCCCAGAAGGCCGGTTCCATCCGCAGCCCGTTGGCGCTCGAGAAGCGCTCCGAATCACGCAGTGCGGCAAGGACATCGGCGTGGCGCGACAGCGCCCAGAAGTCGTCGTCGCCGTTGCGGAACACCGGCGCCTGCTCCCGCAATTGTGCGTAGACCGGGTACGGATCGTCGTGAATTCCGAAATCGTACGGACTGAATCGCACTGACATCTTCGACCTCCCCAGCCGCACGGCAGGGGCCGCGCCGGTTCGCCATCCGAGCTGACAGGATGACAGTAGTCGATAATGGTTCGTCGCCGTCGACGGAAGGAAGAGGTGTCATGGAACCAGTGACCGGATCACACCGCCCGCATGCGGATCCGGTGGCGCCGCCCGGTATCGATGTCACCACCCCGCATCCGGCCCGGCGCTACGACTACTGGCTCGGCGGCAAGGACAACTTCGAGGCCGACCGGGCCTCCGCCGAAGCGGTGGCCGAGGCCTTTCCCAGCGTGCAGATTTCCGCGCTGGAGAATCGGGCATTTCTGCACCGAGTGGTCGGTTATCTGTCGGCCGAGGTCGGCATCCGGCAGTTCCTGGATCTCGGCGCCGGCCTGCCCACCGCCGGCAATGTGCACGAGATCGCGCAGGCCGCCGCGCCCGAATCCCGCATCGTCTACGTCGACAACGATCCGATCGTCGCCCTGCACGCCCGCAGCCTGCTCGACAGCGCGCCCGAGGGCGCGACCGCGTATCTGGAGGCCGACGCGCGCGAACCCGAGAAGATCCTCACCCACCCGGACCTGCTGGCCACGCTGGATCTGTCGCAACCGGTGGCTCTGATGATGCTCGCGGTGGTGCACTTCTTCACCGACGAGGACCGCCCCTACGACATGGTGCGGCAATGGACCGACGCGCTGGCGCCCGGCAGCTATCTGGTGATGTCGCATGCCACCAGCGATCATCTGTCCGAGGAGGACCTCGCCGACAGCGAACAGGCCAACAAGCGCAGCGGTATCCCGTTCCAGCTGCGCTCGACCGCCGAGTTCAGCCGATTCTTCACCGGGCTCGAACTTGTCGAACCCGGGATCGGCTCGATCATCAACTGGCCCACCGAGTCGCATCGGGCCCATCCGCGGCCGGAGGCGGTATCGATGCTAGGCGCGGTGGCACGCAAACCCTGATCCGGTTCCCGCACGACGTCGGCCCCGGTTCCGCGGAACCGGGGCCGAATCGCCATGTACTGCAGGCGGTTACCCGCCGGCGGCGATCAGGGCAGCGGACCACCCGCGGCGATCGCCGACAGGGTCGCGAACTCGTCACCCTTCAGCGAGGCGCCACCGACGAGCGCGCCGTCGATATCGGCGGCTGCGATGAGCTCGCCGACGTTCTTGGCGTTCACCGATCCGCCGTAGAGGATGCGCACACCCGCCGCGACCTCCTGACCCGCCAGCTCGACCAGTTCGGCGCGCAGCGCACCGCACACCTCCTGCGCGTCCGCCGGGGTGGCGACGCGACCGGTGCCGATCGCCCAGACCGGCTCGTAGGCGATGACGACCTTCGCGATCTGCTCCGGCGTCAGCCCCTTGAGCGAACCCCGCAGCTGCTCGAGGTTGTACTGCACGTGGGTCTGCGCCTCGCGCACGCCCAGCCCCTCGCCGATGCAGACGATCGGGGTCATGTCGTACTGCAGCACCTTCTTGGCCTTCGCCAGCACCGTGGCGTCGTCCTCGTTGTGGTACTGCCGCCGCTCCGAGTGGCCGACCACGACGTAGCTGCACGACAGCTTCGCCAGCATGGCCGCACTGATCTCACCGGTGTAGGCGCCGGATTCGTGCACCGATACGTCCTGGGCACCGAAGGTGATCCGCAGCCGGTCGCCCTCGATGAGGGTCTGGATGCTGCGGATGCCGGTGAACGGCGGGAGGACCGTGACGTCGACCTTGTCGAAGTACTTGTCCGGCAGGGCGAACGCGATCTTCTGCACCAGGGCGATGGCCTCGAGATGGTTGAGGTTCATCTTCCAGTTGCCGGCGATCAACGGTTTGCGTGCCATGATCAGCCCTCCCCGTCCTCGAGCACGCTGATACCCGGAAGCTGTTTGCCCTCCAGGTATTCCAGCGAGGCGCCGCCGCCGGTGGAGATGTGGGAGAACCCGTCCTCCGGCAGGCCCAGCGTGCGCACGGCCGCGGCCGAATCTCCGCCGCCGACCACGGTGAACGCACCCTTACCGGTCGCGCTCACCAGCGCCTCGGCCACCGCACGCGTCCCCGCGGCGAAGGCCTCGAACTCGAACACACCCATCGGACCGTTCCAGAACGCCGTCCGCGCCTCGGTCAGCAGCGCGGCGAAGCGCTTGGCCGACTCGGGCCCGATGTCCAGGCCCATCCAACCTTCGGGAATCTCGTTGGCGGCCACCGTCTTCGACTCCGCGTCCGCGGCGAACTTGTCCGCGGCCACGATGTCCACCGGCAGGTGGATGACGTCGGCGAAACGCTCCAGCAGCTCCTTGCAGGTATCGATCATCTCCTCCTGCAGCAGCGAGGAGCCGACCGAAAGACCTTGGGCGGCAAGGAAGGTGAAGCACATACCGCCACCGATGACGAGCGTGTCGACCTTGGGGGCCAGCGCCTCGATCACGGCGAGCTTGTCCGACACCTTGGAACCGCCGAGCACGACCGCGTACGGGCGCTCGGTGTCGGTGGTGAGCTTGCGCAGGACGTCGACCTCCGCGGCGACCAGCGTGCCCGCGTAGTGCGGCAGCAGCTCGGCCACGTCGTAGACCGAGGCCTGCTTGCGGTGCACCACACCGAAGCCGTCGGAGACGAACGCGCCGTCGTCGCCGACCAGCTCCACCAGCGCCCGGGCCAGCTTCTGGCGCTGGGCGTCGTCCTTGCTGGTCTCGCGCGGATCGAAGCGGATGTTCTCCAGCAGCAGCACATCACCGTCGGTCAGGCCTTCGGACCGCGCGAGCGCGTCCTGGCCCACCACGTCACCGGCGAGCTGGACGTTGCGGCCCAGCTCCTCGCTCAGCTTCGCGGCCACCGGGGCCAGCGAGAGCTTCGGGTCGGGTTCGCCCTTGGGGCGGCCCAGGTGGGCGGTGACGACGACCTTGGCGCCGGCCTCGGCCAGCGTCTTGATCGTGGGCACCGAGGCGATGATCCGGCCCGGATCGGTGATCACGCCGTTGTCGAGGGGAACGTTGAGGTCGGAGCGCACGAGCACGCCCCGCCCCTCCACGCCCTCGGCAAGGAGATCCTGAAGGGTCTTGACTGCCATGGGTTTACAGCGACTTGCCGACGAGGCCGATCAGGTCGGCGAGGCGGTTGGAGTATCCCCACTCGTTGTCGTACCACGACACGACCTTGACCTGGTCGTCGATGACCTTGGTCAGCGGCGCGTCGTAGATCGAGGAGTGCGGGTCGGTCACGATGTCGCTGGAGACGATCGGGTCGACGTTGTACTTCAGGATGCCCTTCAGCGGACCCTCGGCGGCGGCCTTGTAGGCGGCGTTGATCTCGTCGACGCTCGCCGACTTGCGCAGCGTCGCGGTCAGGTCGGTGACCGAACCGGTCGGCACCGGCACGCGCAGCGCGTAGCCGTCCAGCTTGCCCTGCAGCTCCGGAAGCACCAGGCCGATGGCCTTGGCGGCGCCGGTGCCGGTGGGCACGATGTTCAGGGCGGCGGCGCGGGCGCGACGCAGGTCGCTGTGCGGGCCGTCCTGCAGGTTCTGGTCCTGTGTGTAGGCGTGGATCGTGGTCATCAGGCCACGCTCGATGCCGAATTCGTCGTTGAGGACCTTGGCCAGCGGGCCGAGGCAGTTGGTGGTGCACGACGCGTTGGAGATGATGTTCTGGCTGCCGTCGTACTGGCTGTCGTTGACACCCATGACCACGGTCAGATCCTCACCCTTGGCGGGCGCGGAGATGATGACCTTCTTGGCGCCGGCGGCCAGGTGTCCCTTGGCCTTGGTGGCGTCGGTGAAGATGCCGGTCGACTCGACGACCACGTCGACACCCAGATCGCCCCACGGCAGCGCGGACGGGCCCTCCTTGATGGCCAGTGCCTTGATCCGCTGGTCGCCGACCACGATGGTGTCGTCGCCGTCGAGCGAGACGTCCTGCGGCAGCCGGCCGAGGATCGAGTCGTACTTCAGCAGCGTGGCCAGGGTCGCGTTGTCGGTGAGGTCGTTGACCGCGACGATCTCGATATCGGTGGTGCCGAGCGCTTTCTGCGCCTCCACCGCCCGGAAGAAGTTACGTCCGATACGACCGAAGCCGTTGATGCCTACCCGGACAGTCACGTTATCGCTCCTCAGCTTTCAAGCGGATTCATTCCGATGCCAGACCACCCTAATGCCCGGCCATAACATCACGGACACGCCCCTGCCGCGACCTCACCGACCCGACGCTGCGCCGGTGAGCGTGAGTTCACGCCTCTCGTACCGAACCGTGGCGGCCAGGGCCACCTGCCCTGCCCGTTCGCGGCGGGGATACCCATCTGCCAGGCTTTTCACCTGTCCCGGCGCATCTGATTCGAGGCCGGCGGGTTCGGTAGCAAGAGCCTATCGCACCGTGCACGACGGCGACCGCGTCACGACGCAGGTTGTGGACAACCACGAACCTGTGGACAAGCCATCGCTCGTGTGGCACAAGGGGATTCACGGCTCACCGCTCCGCCCGATTCCCCTCGGGTCCCGGAACGGGCCGATGGCCCGCTGCCGTGCGGACGGTCCCGGGCCGATGCCGGCAACCGGGACCGGTCCCGGTCACGCGTCTTCGAGCAGCTCCGCGGTGACGGCCGATTCGGTATCGGGAATGCCCAGGTCCTTGGCGCGGCGATCGGCCATGGACAACAGCCGGCGAATACGCCCGGCGACGGCGTCCTTGGTCATCGGCGGGTCGGCCAGCTGGCCGAGTTCCTCCAGCGAGGCCTGGCGGTGCTGCACGCGCAGCCGTCCCGCGGCGGCCAGGTGATCGGGCACGTCCTCGCCGAGGATCTGGAGGGCGCGCTCCACACGAGCCGCGGCGGCGACCGCGGCGCGGGCCGAGCGGCGAAGGTTGGCGTCGTCGAAGTTGGCGAGACGGTTCGCCGTCGCGCGAACCTCCCGCCGCATCCGGCGTTCCTCCCAGGTCAGGCGCGTGTCCTGGGCGCCCATCCGGGTCAGCAGGGCGCCGATGGCCTCGCCGTCGCGCACCACGACCCGATCGGTGCCGCGCACCTCGCGGGCCTTGGCCGAGATGCCCATCCGGCGGGCCGCGCCGACCAGGGCCAGTGCCGCCTCGGGGCCGGGGCAGCTCACCTCGAGCGCCGAGGAACGCCCGGGCTCGGTCAGCGAACCGTGGGCCAGGAAGGCACCGCGCCAGGCCGCCTCCGAATCGCCGATGCTGCCGCCGACCACCTGGGCGGGCAGACCACGCACCGGACGGCCGCGCACATCGAGCAATCCGGTCTGGCGGGCCAGCGCCTCGCCCTCCTTGGACACGCGCACGACATATCGGGAGGTCTTGCGCAGACCACCCGCGCCCAGCACGTGCACATCCGATCCGTAGCCGTAGAGCTCGAAGATCTCGCGCCGTAGTCGCCGCGCGATCGAGCCCATATCGACCTCGGCCTCGACGATCACCCGACCGCCGACGATGTGCAGGCCACCGGCGAACCGGAGTAGGGCCGACAGTTCCGCCTTGCGTGCACTCACCTGCGAGACGGACAGACGGCTCAACTCGTCTTTCACCTCGGCTGTCATCGCCACGAGACCCGCTCCTTTCCACCCAACACGGACCGCACCTGCTGGACCGGATGCCGTCCTTCGACTCGAAGCCCTGCCAATTCCGGCCGAGGTTGGCGGATCACCTGATCCAGTGCGGCGGCTAGCTTTCCAGGGTGGTGCCGGTCCGTCCCCGCCTCGGCGACATCAGCGAAGGTTACTCGTGCACGCAGCTGTTCGGCAGCTCTTGCCACATGTTCGCGCTCCCTACCCTCGGGTACGGAGCCGGAGTCCACCAGCACATGGTCGACAGCGAAATCCGGTGCGTGCTGGGACAATACATGCAGATGCCGTTCGGCGGAGAATCCCGCGGTCTCTCCGGGCTCCGCCGCCAGGTTCAGGACCAGCACTTTTACCGCGCGAGTATGCATCAGCGCCTCCTGCAGATCCGGGACGAGCATGTGCGGAATGACGCTGGTGAACCACGATCCCGGGCCCAGCACCACCACATCGGCGTGCTCGATCGCCGAGGTGGCCTCCGGGCTGGCCGGCGGGTCGGACGGGATCAGCCGGACCCGGCGCACCTTGCCCGGCGTGGTGGCCACCGCGACCTGGCCGCGGATACAGCGGCTGACCCGTGGGTCGGCTTCCAGCCCGGATACGTCGGCTTCGATGGTCAGCGCGGTCGGCGACATCGGCAGCACGCGGCCGGTGCAGCGCAGGATCGCCGCCATCTCGTCGAGCGCCGCGACCGGGTCGCCGAGCACCTCCGCCAGCCCGGCCAGCACGAGGTTGCCGACCGAATGCCCGGCCAGGGCTCCGGTGCCGCCGAAGCGATGCTGGGCCGTGCGCGCCCAGATCCCGTCGGGGTCCTCGGCCAGGGCGGCCAGCGCCATTCGCAGGTCGCCCGGCGGCAGCATGCCCAGTTCGGAACGCAGGCGTCCGGACGATCCGCCGTCGTCTGCGACGGTGACGACCGCGGTGATGCGCTCGGTGATCCGGCGCGCGGCGGTCAGAGTGGCGTACAGACCGTGTCCGCCGCCCAGGGCGACCAGGGTGGGGTCGGCCGAATCGCCGGGTTTCTCCGATTTTTCGGAGGAGGAGGTGTCGTCACGATGGTCCGCGTCGGTCATTCGCGCCCCAGATCCCGGTGGACCACGCGCACGACATCGGTCGAGGCACTGTCGGGCCGGCCCAGCAGTTCGCCCAGTTCCTCGGCGATCGCCACGCTGCGGTGCTTACCACCGGTACACCCCACTGCCACGGTCATATATCGCTTACCCTCCTGGCGGTAGCCGCTGGTGGTCAGGTCGACCAGATGGCGGCAGGTATTCACATAGTCGTCGGCGCCGGGCCGTGACAATACGTACTCGCTGACCACGGCGTCCTGCCCGGTATGTTCCCGCAATTCCGGAATCCAATGCGGATTCGGCAGAAATCGCACGTCGAAAACCATGTCCGCATCCAGCGGAACACCGTATTTGAATCCGAACGATTGGATCGTCACCTGGAGGGCCGCGGGCGCGCCGCCGCCGTAGGCCTCCTCCAATTTGCGGTGCAACTGGTGGACCGACAGCGCGGTCGTGTCGATGACCAGATCGGCGGCGGTCTTGACCTTCGACAGGGCCCGGCGTTCCGCGGCGATCCCGGCCGACAGGGTGCCGTCGGCGCTCTCGCTCTGCAGCGGGTGGCGACGGCGGGCGAAGCCGAAGCGCCGGATCAGCACATCGTCGGAGGCCTCGAGAAACAACAGGCGGGTGCCGACCCCGTTGGCTCGCAGCTGATCGGTGACCCCGGACAGATCGCCGGTGAAGAAGCGGCTGCGCACATCCATGACCAGCGCCAGTTTGGTGATCGGCGGATCGGCGGCGGCGCCGAGCTCGATGAGCCGGCCGATCAGTTCCGGCGGCAGATTGTCCGCGACATACCAGCCGAGATCCTCGAGGACTCGGGCCGCGGTACCGCGGCCGGCACCGGACAGACCGGTGACGATGACCACCTCGACCGGATGCGCATCGGGCTGCGGCCGGATGCCGGTACTCGCGTTGGGATTCGATTCGACGCTCGTCATGTCCTATCGGGTTCCGTCCGTGGCTGCCATTCGATCATCCTGCCCGCCTCCACCGGCCGCGGCCGGGCGCGCAGCGCCGGCGAAACCGAGCCGTGACCGAGACGTCATTCGGAGTTGAGTGCCGCGAGCACGGCCTTGGCCGTCGCCACCCCGATACCGGGCACCTCCGTGATTTCCTCCACCGTAGCCTGCTTGAGTTTGGCCACCGAGCCGAAGTGGGTCACCAGTGCGGTACGCCGCGCCTCCCCCAGCCCCCGCACCGAATCCAGGGCCGAGGCGGTCATCCGGCGCGAACGCTTACTGCGATGGAAGGTGATGGCGAACCGGTGCGCCTCGTCGCGCACGCGCTGCAGCAGGAACAGCGATTCGCTGGTGCGCGGCATGATCACCGGGTCGGACTCGCCCGGCACCCACACCTCTTCCAGACGCTTGGCCAGCCCGATCACCGCGACGTCGGTGATGCCGAGCTCGTCGAGCACCTCGGCCGCGGCCGCCACCTGCGGGGCGCCGCCGTCGACGACGTACAGGTTCGGCGGATAGGAGAATTTGCGCGGACGTCCGGTGGCCGGGTCGATCCCGGGCGGCAGATCCGCAGGCTCCGCCTCGGCGGTGGCGATCGCCGCGGCGCCCGCCCGGTGCTGCGAAGCATCGGTTCCGTCTCCGTAGTGCGCCGCACCGGCATCCGCCTTCACGGCCGCGCTCATCTCGTCCAGTTCCTTGCGCAACCGATAGAACCGGCGCCGGGTGACCTCCGCGATGCTGGCCACGTCGTCGGAGCGGCCCTCCCCCGCGGCCTCCTTGATCGTGTAGTGGCGGTATTCCGATTTGCGCGGCAGCCCGTCCTCGAACACCACCAGCGAGGCGACGACATCGGTGCCCTGCACGTGGCTGATGTCGACACATTCGATGCGCAGCGGAGCGCTGTCGAGATCGAGGGCGTCCTGAATGCCTTGCAGCGCGGCCGATCTCGCAGTCAGATCGCCGGCGCGCTTGAGTTTGTGCTGGGCCAGCGCTTCCTGCGCATTGCGCTGCACGGTCTCCATCAGCGCCTTCTTGTCACCGCGCTGCGGCACCCGCAGCGCCACGGCCGAACCGCGCAGCCCGGACAGCCAGCCCTGCACCTGCTCCGGATCACCGGGCAGTTCCGGCACCAGCACCTCGCGCGGGACCGCGGTGGCGGGGGTTTCGGTATCGGTGTGCTCGGCGAAGGCGGCCTGTTCGCCGTAGAACTGGGTGACGAACTGTTCCACCAGGGCCGCCAGCTCGCTCGGCCCCCGGCCGCCCTCGTCGATCGGCGCGGCGCCCGCGGCGTCTTCGGTACCGGCCCAGTTCAGGTCCACCGCGTCGCCCGATTTGTCGACGACCCAGCCGCGCTGGCCGCGCACCCGCCCGTCGCGCACGTGGAAGATCTGCACCGCGACCTCGAGTTCGTCGGAGGCGAAGGCGATCACATCCGCGTCGGTGCCGGTGCCGAGCACGACCGCCTGCTTCTCCAGCGCACGCTTGAGGGCGGCGACATCGTCGCGCAGCCGCGCGGCGGTCTC
>NZ_BAFW01000144.1 GCF_000308535.1 Nocardia cerradoensis NBRC 101014
ATCTCCACCGGTATGTGGAAGGCCGAGCCCTACGGCCGCACGCTGCACTTCGGTGTGCGCGAGCACGCGATGGGTTCGATCCTCAACGGCATCGCCCTGCACGGCCCGACCCGGCCCTACGGCGGCACCTTCCTGGTGTTCTCCGACTACATGCGCCCGGCGGTGCGGCTGGCCGCGCTCATGCGGGTGCCGGCCATCTACGTCTGGACCCACGACTCCATCGGCCTGGGTGAGGACGGCCCCACCCACCAGCCGATCGAGCACCTCGCCGCGCTGCGTGCCATCCCCGGCCTGAACGTGGTCCGCCCCGGCGACGCCAACGAGACCGTGTACGCGTGGCGCACCATCCTGGAGCTCGAAAGTGCCGAGCAGCATTCGCATTTCGTGCCCGCCGACCACCCGCACACCGACGGCCCGTCGGCGCTGGCGCTGACCCGCCAGGACGTGCCCACCCTGGAGGGCACCAGCTACGAGGGCGTCTCCCGCGGCGGCTACATCCTGGCCGAATCCTCCACCGGCACACCGCAGGTGATCCTGATCGCCACCGGCTCCGAACTTCAGCTCGCCGTCGCCGCGCGCACTACGCTGGAGGAGCAGGGCATCGGCACCCGCGTGGTGTCCATGCCGTGCGTGGAATGGTTCGACGCGCAGGAACAGTCCTACCGCGACGAGGTGCTGCCCCCGCAGATCACCGCCCGCGTCACGGTCGAGGCCGGTATCGCGATGCCGTGGCACCGCTTCACCGGCAGCGACGGTGAGAACGTCTCGATCGAGCACTTCGGTGCCTCGGCCGACTTCAAGACCCTGTTCCGTGAATTCGGCATCACCGCCGAAGCCGTCGTCGACGCCGCGAAGCGCTCACTCGACAAGGTGAAGGGATAACTAATGGCACAGAACGAGAATCTCGCCGCACTGTCTCGAGCAGGCGTGTCGGTGTGGCTCGACGATCTGTCACGCAACCGGATCCGCTCGGGCAATCTCGCCGAACTCGTCGCCACCCGCAGCATCGTCGGCGTGACCACCAACCCGACCATCTTCCAGGTCGCGCTGAGTGAGGGCCACGCCTACGACGACCAGGTCAAGGAACTGGCCGCCCAGGGCGCCGATGCCGACGCCGCCATCCGCACGATCACCACCGACGACGTTCGCTCGGCCTGCGACGTGCTGGCCGAGGTCTTCGAATCGACGGGCGGCGTGGACGGCCGGATCTCGATCGAGGTGGACCCCCGGCTGGCCTTCGACACCGACAAGACCGTCGCACAGGCGGTCGAGCTGTGGAAGATCGTCGACCGGCCGAATCTGTTCATCAAGATTCCGGCCACCGAGGAGGGCCTGCCCGCGATCACGCGCGTGATCGCCGAAGGGATCAGCGTCAACGTCACGCTGATCTTCTCGGTGCAGCGCTACCTCAGCGTGATGGGCGCCTACCTGGACGGCCTGCGCAAGGCGCGCATCGCCGGCCACGACCTGGCCCGCATCCATTCGGTCGCGTCGTTCTTCGTCTCCCGCGTGGACACCGAGATCGACAAGCGACTCGAGCAGATCGGTTCCGACGAGGCGCTGGCGTTGCGCGGTAAGGCCGGAATCGCCAACGCGCGCCTTGCCTACGCCGCCTACCAGGACGTATTCGACGGGGGTAACCACACCTCGACGTACTCGCATCTGGCCTCCTCCGGCGGTAACCGGCAGCGGCCGCTGTGGGCGTCCACGGGCGTGAAGAACCCCGACTACCCCGACACCATGTACATCACCGAACTGGTGGCGCCGAATACGGTCAACACGCTGCCGGAGAAGACCCTCGAGGCGTTCGCCGACCACGGCGAGCTGCGTGGGGACACGGTGTCGGGCACGGCGGCCGACGCACAGGGCGTGTTCGACGCGCTGACAGGTGTGGGAATCGACCTCGACGACGTGTTCGCCGTCCTCGAGCGCGAAGGCGTCGAGAAGTTCGAGAAGTCGTGGGACGAGCTGCTCACCGCGACCACCGCCGAGTTGAAGAGCACCGGAAGCAACTGACCGCGATGGCCGGCCAGAAGAAGACGGCCGCCCCGGGGAATCCGCTGCGCGAGGAGCGCGACAAGCGGCTTCCCCGGATCGCCGGCCCGTGCAGCATGGTGATCTTCGGGGTGACAGGTGACCTGTCACGCAAGAAACTGATGCCGGCCATCTACGACCTCGCGAACCGGGGGCTGCTGCCGCCCGGTTTCGCGCTGGTCGGGTTCGCCCGGCGCGATTACGCCGACGAGGATTTCGCTCAGGTCGTTCTCCAGGCGGTCAAGGAGCACGCCCGCACCCCGTTCCGGCAGGAGGTGTGGGATCAGCTGGCGGAAGGTATCCGCTTCGTTCAGGGCACCTTCGACGACGACGCCGCCTTCGGCACCCTCGCGCAGACGCTGAAGAAGCTCGACGCCGAACGCGGCACCGGCGGCAACCACGCCTTCTACCTGTCGATTCCGCCGAACGCGTTCCCGGTTGTGCTGGAACAGCTTTCGCGGACAGGATTGGCGAAGGCCTCGGACGCGGCACCGGGCAAACCGCAGTCGTGGCGGCGGGTGGTGATCGAGAAGCCCTTCGGGCACGACCTCGAGAGCGCCCAGGAGCTCAACGCCCTGGTCAACCGGGTGTTCCCCGAGGAGACGGTCTTCCGCATCGACCACTACCTCGGCAAGGAGACCGTCCAGAATCTGCTGGCGCTGCGGTTCGCGAACGAACTGTTCGAACCGATCTGGAACGCCAACTTCGTCGACCACGTGCAGATCACGATGGCCGAGGACATCGGATTGGGCGGGCGCGCAGGCTATTACGACGGCATCGGCGCCGCCCGCGACGTGATCCAGAACCATCTGCTGCAACTGCTGGCGTTGACGGCGATGGAGGATCCGGTCAACTTCCAGCCACGACAGCTGCAGATCGAGAAGATCAAGGTGCTCTCGGCGACGAAACTGGTCGAACCGCTGGAGGAGACCACCGCGCGCGGACAGTACGCGGCCGGCTGGCAGGGCAGCGAACGCGTCGTGGGCCTGCTCGAGGAGGAGGGTTTCGATCCGCATTCGCGCACCGAGACCTACGCCGCGATCACGCTGAACGTCGACACCCGCCGCTGGGCGGGCGTGCCGTTCTATCTGCGCACCGGAAAACGCCTGGGGCGCAGGGTCACCGAGATCGCGGTCATGTTCAAGCGGGCCCCGCATCTGCCCTTCGATCAGACCATGACCGAGGAGCTCGGCCAGAACGCGCTCGTCATCCGGGTGCAGCCGGACGAGGGCATCACCATGCGGTTCGGGTCGAAGGTGCCCGGATCCAGCATGGAAGTCCGCGACGTCAACATGGATTTCAGCTACGGCGAATCGTTCACCGAATCCTCGCCCGAGGCCTACGAGCGGCTCATCCTGGATGTGCTGCTGGGCGAGCCGTCGCTGTTCCCGGTCAACGAGGAGGTCGAATTGGCGTGGCGCATCCTCGATCCCGTGCTCGATCACTGGGCCGAGGGCGGTAAGCCCGAGTCCTACGAGTCCGGCACCTGGGGTCCGGCCTCGGCCGACGAGATGCTCGCCCGCACCGGGCGCGAATGGCGGCGGCCATGATCGTGGACATGCCCGACACCAGTACCCGCGATGTGACCAAACGCCTGGTCAGCCTGCGGGAGTCCAACGGCGTGATCGCCATGGGCCGGGTGCTGACGCTGGTGGTGTGCACGCTGGATTCCTCGGAGGCCGAGGACGCCATCGACGCCGCCAACGACGCCAGTCGCGAACATCCCTGTCGCGTGATCGTGCTCGCGCGCGGCGACCGGTTCTCCGAGACCAAACTCGACGCCCAGATCCGGGTCGGCGGCGATGCCGGGGCGGCCGAGGTGATAGTGCTGCGGCTGCAGGGCGAACTGGTCAACAACGAGAGCAGCGTCGTCATCCCGTTCCTGCTGCCGGATACTCCGGTGGTGGCGTGGTGGCCGCGCGGAGCGCCGGAGTTCCCGTCGCGGGATTCGGTGGGCCGCTTGGCCATTCGCCGCATCACCGATTCCACCTACGCTCCCGATCCGCGTGCGGCGATCACCCGGCGGCTGGATTCCTACGCCCCGGGCGACACCGATCTCGCGTGGAGCCGGATCACGTTCTGGCGGGCGCTGCTGGCCTCCGCGCTCGACGTGCCACCGTACGAGCCGATCGAATCGGTGACCGTCTCGGGCCTGGCGGAGGAACCCGCGCTCGACATTCTGGCGGGGTGGCTGGCGGCCAAACTGGACTGCCCGATCCGCCGGCAGACCGGAGAGTTGAAGGTCGTACTGCACCGGGCGTCGATCTCGGTAGGGATCGAACGTCCGCAGACGGGCCGCACCGCGACCCTGACGCGCACCGGCGAGCCCGATCAGCGGTTCGCGCTCGCCCGTCGTGAGACCAAGGATTGCCTGGCGGAGGAACTGCGGCGGCTGGACGCCGACGAGGTCTACGCCGAGGCACTGGCCGGAATCGGGAAGGTGATCTATGAGTAAGCCGGAAATCGCGGTTTTTGCCGATCACGACGAACTGGTGAAGGCGGCAGCCGTGCGGTTCGTGCAGGTGGTGACCAGGGCTCAGGCCGAGCGTGGTTCGGCGTCGGTGGTCCTCACCGGCGGTGGCACCGGAATCGCCCTGCTGGAGCAGGTGCGGCACGCACCCGGCGCGGTCGATTTCGGTCGCCTGGACGTGTTCTGGGGCGACGAGCGGTTCGTCCCCGCGGGCGACGCCGAACGCAACGAGTTGCAGGCGCGCGAGGCGCTCCTGGATCACGTCCCGGTCGATCCGGCGCGGGTGCATCCCGTCGCGACCTCCGACGGGGAGTATCCGGATCCGGTCGAGGCCGCCGCGGAGTACTCGGCGGCGGTGCACGCGCATCTGGCCGAGCACGGCGCATTCGACCTGCATCTGCTCGGCATGGGTGGCGACGCGCATGTGAACTCGCTGTTCCCGCATTCCGCGGCCGTGGCGGAGGAACACGAACTCGTTCTCGCCGTGACCGATTCGCCCAAGCCCCCGCCGGTGCGCGTCACCCTGACCCTGCCCGCGGTCGCGCGCGCCCGGCACGTGGTCCTGGTGGTCGGCGGCGTGGGGAAGGCCGATGCGGTGGCCCAGGCGGTGGGCGGCGCTTCCGCGCTCGAGATCCCGGCGGCCGGAGCGCACGGCAGCGAAACCACCACCTGGATGCTGGACGAAGCCGCGGCGGCGAAACTGCCCTGAGGGTGGTGCTCGATCCCGGCTAGTCGTCGTCCGTCTGCGCCCATGCGGTGACAGGCAGGCTCAGATACACACCGACGAGGTGGCCCGCGGGCAGGATGCGGGCCACCTCGTCGCGGATGTGGGCGGCCCGGCGGTCACGATCGGCGGCGCGGTCCTCGAACCACTTCGACTTCACTTCGATCAGCACGTCGATGTCGAACCGGTCGCCCGGCTCGGCGGATCGGCAGCGCACCAGGACGTCACCGGGTTGCAGGCAGCCGTCGTAGGGTTCCGCCGCACACGCGACCGCCACCGAGACGATATGTGGCAACTCCGCGACCAACCGGCGCTTCGACTCGTCGGAGACGTGGGATGAGCACGTGACGTCGATGAGGGGCACGCGGCCAGCATGCCAGAACGCACATCGCTCCCCTGCGCATCGCTGCCCTGTGCGATGCGCCGGTCACACCGGCGGGGCCCGGGCGAATCCCTACCGCAGCGCCGCATTTCGCGACGCATCGCCGGCGACGAGTTCGGCGAGGTGACGCAGGAGGAAGTCGTTCACCGCGCCGGTCCGCTCGAGTTGTACGAGATGTCCTGCGCCCGGGACTTTTTCGACCGCGCGCAGATCCGGCACGTGCGCGCGCAGCACCGCCAGCGGGTCGCGGCCGCTGAAACCTTCCATATCCGGGTCGTTCTCGCCGTAGAGGAAACAGGTCGGCACCGTGACCGTCGTGGGCAATCCCTCGGTCAGCTCCCAGTTGCGGTCCAGCGCCCGGTACCAGGTCAGCCCGCCGGTGAAGCCGGTTCGTTCGAATTCGGCTGCGAGGGTGTCGAATTCGGATTCCGGCAACCACGGCCAGGGCAGTGCGGGCGCCTGCGGAAGTGCGTCGAGGTAGCCGATGCCGGGCGGATTCTTCCACGTGTCGAGGTAGTGGAACTCGCCACTGAGCGCGTAGTACACGCGGGCCAGGAATTCGCGTGGGCGCGCAGCCAGTTCGGCGTCGGCGACACCGGGCTCCTGGAAATACGACAGGTGCAGGAAATGACGCTGCGCGGCGCGCGTCCAGAACGCCGACGGCGCCTTCGGCGGCCGGGGCGCGTACGGATTGTTCAGCACCATGATCGCCGCGACCCGCTCCGGCGCCCGCAACGCCAGCTCCCACACCAGCTGGGCGCCGAAGTCCAGGCCGACGAAAACCGCTCGCTCGGCGCCGATCTCGTCGAGCAGTCCGAGCAGATCGCCGATCACGACCCGGTTCGTGGTCTCCTCCACGCCGCCGGGCGCCTCGGTGCGGCCGTACCCACGCAGATCCGGGGCGATGGCGTGATATCCGGCCGCCGCCAGCGCCGGCAGCTGCCGATGCCACACGTACCAGCCGTGCGGAAAACCGTGACAGAAGATCACGGGATACCCGCGGCCCTCTTCGGCGATATGCAGCCGAATCCCGTTGGTCTCCACGAACCGATGTGTCGGCCCCACTGCGCCTCCCAGGTACTAGAACACGTTCTCGTTTCACGGTAGTGTCCCGGAGTCGTGAACGGAATACTGACCGATCGAGTCGCCGTCGTCACCGGCGCGAGCCGCGGCATCGGCAAGGGCATCGCGCTGGAGCTGGGCGCGGCCGGCGCCACGGTCTACGTGACCGGGCGCTCCGAACGCCCCGGGCAGCTGCCGGGCACGGTGGCCGCGACCGCGAGCGAGATCGACGAGCTCGGCGGGCGCGGGGTGCCGTTCGTCTGCGACCACCGCGACGACGAGGCGGTCGCGCGGCTGTTCGAGACGGTGCGCGCCGACCACGGCCGGTTGGATGTGCTGGTCAACAATGTCTACAACTCCCCGGCCTCGGCGCGCTGGCTCGGCAAACCGTTCTGGGAGGTGCCGCCGAAGGCATGGGACGAGGGCTTCGACATCGGCGTGCGCTCCCATTACGCTGCCGCCCATTTCGCGGCGCCGCTGCTCATCGAATCGGGCGGGCTGATCGTCGACATCTCCTCACCGGGCGCCGAACATTTCACGCACAACGTCGTCTACGGCGTGGGCAAGGCCGCCGTCGACCGGCTGACCGCGGATATGGCGCACGATCTGGCCGGTACCGAGGTCACAGTGGTGTCGCTGTGGCCGGGAATCGTGAATACCGAACTGCTGCAGCTGGTTCCGGCCGATGCGCAGGGACGGCGGCTGATCACACTGCCCGGTGAGGGCACGTTCGATCTGAACGAGGCCGAGACTCCGCATTTCGCCGGGCGCGCGGTGGTCGCGCTCGCGGCGGATCCGGGCCGGCGTTCACGCACGGGCCGGGCATGGCGGGTGGCCGATCTGGCCGAAGCCTACGGGTTCACCGATATCGACGGTCGCGTGCCGCGCACGTGAGGGCCACCGTTGTCCTAGCCTGATGCGGCGGGCCGCAGCGCGCGGCACCGGCGGTGAAGGAGGGTGGATGGACGCGATCGCGAATTTCGACGCGTTGGTAGCGGCGGCGGACGCGCCGATCTATGTGGTGACGGTGGCGACCGAGTCCGAGCGCGCCGGGTGTGTGGTCGGCTTCGCGTCCCAGGTCGGCATCGAACCACGCCGGTTCCTGGTGTGCGTTTCCGAACTCAACCACACCTACCGAGTGGTGGCCGGCGCCACCCATGTCGCGGTTCATCTCGTCGATTCCGGGTCGCGGGCCCTGGCCCAGCTCTTCGGTGCGGAGACCGGCGACGATATCGACAAGTTCACGTGGTGCCGGTGGCATCACGGACCCGACGGCGTGGTGGTGCTCGACGAGGCCGCGGCCTGGTTCTCCGGCCGGATCCTCGAGCGCCACGATTTCGGCGACCACATGGGTCTGCTGCTGGAGCCGCTCGGCGGCCCGAAGCCGACGGAGGGCACCACCGGACTGCGCTACAGCGACCTCGCCGATCTCACCCCCGGCCATCCCGCCTGAGACGGTCCGCTAACCGGCCGGGGCCCCCTGGCCACTCACGGCGATATCGAGGAAACTCCGCACCGACCTGCCCGGCGCCGGCCGGGTTCGCCAGGCCAGCCGCAGGGTCGAGGGCGGGGCATCCGGGACGTCGAGGTAGGCCACGCCGGGATGCGGCGCTCGGGTGCGCGCCAGTTCCGGAACGGCCCCGACGCCCCGGTCGGCGGCGATCAGTTCGATCCATTCGTCGAAATTCGTGCAGGTGACGATCTCGCGGCCGGATTCGGCCGCGGGCCAACTGGTTTCGTCGGTGGTGCCGGAGATGGTGTTGACCACCAGCGGATGTGCGGCCAGATCCTGCCATCGCAGCGCCGGCGTGTTCGCCAGCGGCGAGCGGGTGGAGACCGCCGCCACCCGCCGCTCGGTGCCGATGATCCGCCCGGTCATGGCGGACGGGAGCCGAATCTCCTTGCGATACAGGGCGATATCGATACGTCCCGCCGCGACGGCGGCCACCGGATCGTCGATGCGATGGATGCCGACCCGCCCGCCGCGTGCCTCGAATCGGGTGCGGACCTCGGTGAACCAGTCGTCGGGCAGCAGCCAGGAGAAGCCCACCGACACCCGGGCCCGCAGCCGCAGATCGGCGGTCACGGCGTCGGCATCGGCGACGATCCGGGTCGCGGCCGCCAGCAGATACTCCCCCTCCGCGGTGAGGGCGAAGCGCCGCGCGCTGCGCTCGACCAGCCGGCAGTCCAGAATCCGTTCGGCCTGCTGCACCGTGCGGGTCAGCGACGGCTGTGTGGTGTGCAGCCGGGCGGCGGCGCGGGTGTAGTTGGCTTCTTCGCACAGCACCAGGAACGCGCGCAGATGCCGCAATTCCAGTTCCATACGTTCAGCGTATACATCGTGCACAGGAAGCATTTCACCGGACCGCGACGGATCCGTAGCGTGGATCGACGTGACCATCGCACTTCCTCGCCAGGCATCTCTCGCGCCTGCCCTGCGCGCCTCGGCCGGCTTGGCCGCCGCCATGGGCATCGGGCGCTTCGTCTACACACCGCTGCTTCCGGTGATGATCGACGCCGGACGCTTCGGCGCACACACCGGCGCGATCGTGGCCGCCGCGAACTACGCCGGCTACCTGCTGGGCGCGGTCGCCCTGGCGCGCTTTCCGGAATACAACGGTGGCACGGCTTTCCGGATTTCGGCTGCCGCGCTGGTGACGAGTGAAGCGGCCATGGCGATTCCGGCGCCCGCGATACTGCCGATCATTCTGCGGACGGTGGCAGGCGTCGCCGGCGCGGTGCTGTTCATCGGTTGCGCGCAGATCGCCGCCCGGCACGAAAATCGCAGGCGCGCAGCCGGTATCGCCTTCGCGGGGGTGGGCACGGGAATCGCGGCAACCGGTGCGCTGGTGCTGATCGCGCAGTCGGTGCTGTCATGGCAGGCGTTGTGGCTCGCGGCGGCCGGACTGACCGCGCTGCTGCTGTGGCCCGCACTGCGGTTGGAGGTCGTCGCCGGCAGCCGTACCGGCGCGGCAACGGTACGGTCGGCACGCTCCTGGCGGCTCCTGCAGGCGACCTATTTCCTGGAGGGTCTGGGCTATATCGTCCTGGGCACGTTCCTGGTCGCCGCGGTCGGTGCCACCGGACATCGCACGGCCGGCACCGCCATCTGGATCGTGGTGGGAGTGGCGGCCGCCCCGGCGACGGTGGTGTGGAGTCTGATCGCCCGGCGGGCGACTCCGGTGATCGCGCTGGTGGCCGCACTCGTCCTGCAATGTCTGTCGGCGCTGTTGCCGACGCTGTCGGCGGGTGTCTGGCCGGCGGTGGTGTCGGCCGCGCTGTTCGGCGCGACCTTCATGGGGATCACCCTGCTCGCCCTCGAGATCGGCGACGATCTGGCCGGGCCGGGCGCGGCGGCGACCTTGACCGCCGGATACGGACTCGGCCAGATGCTCGGTCCCCTGGTGGTGGCCCCGGTGCTCGGCGACAGCTACGGCGCCGCGTTCACGATCGCGACGCTGATCCTGGCCGTGGCGGCCGTGACAGCGATCGCGATCGGATCGGGCCGGCGCCACGACCCCGCGGCCGCGGCGCCCACGCCGGTCAGGCGAACTTGATCTCGAAGCCGATGCCGAGAATGGCGATGAACCAGATCAGGCCCACGAAGATGGTGATGCGATCGAGGTTCTTCTCGACGACCGTGGATCCGGACAGGCTCGACTGCACACCACCACCGAACAGGCTGGACAAGCCTCCACCCTTCGCGCGGTGCAGCAACACCAGCAACACCAGCAACACGCTGGTGATGACCAGGAGGATATCCAGGAACATTTGCATGGCGACAGTTTATGCGGATGCTCAGCCCACCACCGAACCGGCCGTCATCCCGCCGTCGACGACGAATTCGGCACCGGTGCAATAGCTCGATTCGGTGCTCGCCAGAAAAACCACCAGATCCGACACCTCGGCGGGCAGGCCGAGCCGCGCCCGCACATTCTCGCCGCGATCGACGGCGATTTCCTCGGTGACTCCGATCATCGGCGTGAGGATGCCGCCGGGGTGCACCGAGTTGACCCGAACGCCCTCGGGCGCGAGTTCCAGCGCGGCCGACTTGGTCAGTCCCCGCACTCCGAACTTCGAGGCGGTATAGGCGTGCATACCGCCCACGCCCTGGATACCGGCCGCGGACGAAATATTGATCACCGCGGCCGGCCGGGCGGCCACCAGAGCGTCGCGCGCAGCGCTCAATCCCAGGAAGGGACCGGTCAGATTGATATCGATGACCCGTTGCCACTGCTTCTCGGTGTAGGTGCCCAGCGGACCGCCGTCGAGGACGCCCGCATTGTTCACCAGCACGTTCAACAGCCCGAATCGTTCGACGGTGGCGGCGACGGCGGCCTGCCAGTCGGCGGACTCGGTGACGTCGAGGTGCACGTAGCCGGCCTGCTCACCCAGTTCCGCGGCCAGC
>NZ_BAFW01000143.1 GCF_000308535.1 Nocardia cerradoensis NBRC 101014
ATCCGGCGACGAGGACCGCAGTCCGTCCAACGCCTGCGACAGCGTATCGAGCGTCGAGCCGGTGCCGTCCGGGGCCATTGCGTCGTTGAGCGCCTGGGAGATTCGGACCAGTTGCGCACCCGCTTGCACCGCTTCGCTGCCCCGGCCGGATACGGCACGTTCGACCGTGGTGAGGATGCCGATCGTCGAGTCCCCTCCCGAACGCCCGGCGGCAGCGGCTATCCGGCTCAGCGCGGTGAGTGAGGTCTGCAGCCGCACGGTGTCCAGGCTCCGGTCTTCGGCGATGTGCGCACCCGCGGCCAGCGGTGCGCCCGGGCCGTTGTCGACCAGTTCGAGAGCCGGCACCGCGAACACATTGCTCGGGACGACCCGAGCCGTCACCGTCGACGGGATCCCGCGCACCCGGTCCGGAAACACATCGATGCGGACGTGGTTGGGCCCTCGGTCCGCCGGCGGTCCGACACCGGCGACCTGACCGACGAGCAGGCCCCGGTACTTCACATCCGATGTGGCCGGCAGACCGTCGCCCACATTCGTCAGTTCGGCGGTGACTTCTATCGTCTCGCGGAACGCTCCCCGGGACCTGGCGATCATCAAACCCGCCACCACCGCGAGGACGACGACGACCGCGAGTCCGCGCAATAGCAGCTGCCAGTTCGGAACGACTCGGCCATCGGATTCGAACGCGATCGACATCTGTTGCTACCCACTGATTCTCGCGCCGGCATCCAAGCCCCACAGCGTCATCGTCATCAAGAGATTCACAAAGATCATCACGGTGATGCTGGCGCGCATCGCGCGTCCGGCAGCAACACCGACCCCCTGCGGGCCGCCGGAAGCGTAGAAGCCGAAGTAGCACTGGATCGTGCTGGTGAGGATGACGAAGACGACCGCCTTCGACAAGGAGTAGACGATGTCGGTGCCGCTGAGCACGATCCGGAAATAGTGCTGGTAAGTGCCCGGCGAGGTGCCGCCCGAAAGCCCGACGACGATTTCCACCGCCAGATAACTGAATGCCAGGCACGCCAGGTAGAGCGGAATCATCGCCACTATCGACGCCAGCATCCGGGTGGTGACCAGATACGGGATGGGACGGATCGCGATCGCATCGAGGGCGTCGATCTCCTCGGCGATGCGCATCGATCCCAGTTGCGCGGTGAAACGGCACCCGGCCTGTGCGGCAAAGGCGATCGAGGCCATGATCGGCGCCAATTCCCGGGTCACGGCGGTCGAGGCGATCATGCCGGTCGCCGGTGCCATACCCAGCAATTTCAGTGCGCTGTAGCCCTCGATACCGACGATCGCTCCGGCCGCCGCACCGAGCACGGTAATCACCTGCCCGGTGCCACCCCCGACGACGACGGAACCGTTCCCCCAGGTGACATCGGACAGTAACTTCAGGAATTCGCCTCGATAATGCCGCAGCACGACCGGGATTCCGCCCAGCATCCGCAGAAAGAAGCTCGCCATGTGCCCGAGCCGCATCAGCGGAGTCGAGATCGCCGCACCGGCCATCAGCACCGGACGGATTCCGGCCGGGTAGTACCGCGAGGCCATCACGCCCTCCTCCGCGGAAGGGCGGCACGGACCGAGTGCCCCGAGATGGCCTTCGCTGACATAGATCTCAGGGTGACCAGCACCCCATCCGCGGTCAATACCCAGACGGGGAAGTGAAAGTACACGGAATTCGGCCCGCGCTCGGCAGTCTCTCAGGTTGAGCTGTTGACCAGCACAGAAGGCGCGGAAAATCCTTCGCGGATTCTCACCACGAGAATTCCACCGAACCGGCAACCGAACATACGAACCAAGGAAAGACGATCCTCCGCGCCGTAGGCTCGGCGCGAGCGACGATTTCCTTCACACCCCCTGCGGAACGCGGTGCTGCACAGCACATTCATCATCGTGAGAATTCCGTCCCGGATATATCTACACCGAGCGGCAGGTCATCGCCAATTCGTGCGAAAGCCGGCACCCGCCCACAGCGGCGGGACCATCGCAACTTTCGCCGGCCCCGTTGACGGACCGGATCGGCGCGTTTCAGCCTTATTCGACAATCGAAACGAGCAACGTCTGTTCTCCGCCGACGCGACGCCGCGCACCGCGCTGACAACTCGATGACCTGTCTCGCAAACCCGACCAGCAACCCGGTTACGGTCTGCCGACCACAGCCGGCCCATTCTCGAAGGAACCCTGAATGACTGTCGTGCACAGCGTCCGAGGCGTCACCTCTGCACTCAAACCCGTCACCTCCGCGCTCCATATGAACGTCGCCGGTGCGTTGCTCAACCGCCGACGCGGCTACCGAGCGTGGACGGGCGCGACCAACACCGACTACGACCCCCTGGATCCGGCGACCGCGGCCGACCCGTTCGAGGCCTACCGGACTCTGCACGACACCGGCAGAGTCCATTACAACCCGAAGCGTGCCACGTGGATTCTCAGCAAGCTCGACGATATTCGCACGGCACTCCGCAGCACCGACCAGATGACCAGCACCCACGGTGTGACGAGAATCAGAATGGCCGGCGACGTCGTCGTCCTGACCGATGGCGAGCGGCATACCCAGTTGCGTCGACAGGTTCAGCCCGGATTCACGAAGAAGGCGCTGGAAAGCTGGCGGCAGATCAGTGATTCGATTGCCGAAGAACTCGTCACCGCGATGCTCCGTGAACCGGAATGCGATGTCGTACAACGCCTTGCCGTCCCCATGCCGCTGCGCTTGATAGCGGGAATTCTCGGAGTACCGGACACCGATATCGAGAATTTCCGGAACTGGTCCGAGAACGCGGTCAAGATCATAGACTTCTCTCCCACACCGGCCGGATTGGCCGGTGTGGGACGGTCCGTCCGCGCGGTTCTCGCACTTCGGCGCTACTTTCGTGCCCAGTTGAGTTCCGGCAATCTCAAAGGTTCCGACACGATCCTCGGCCGCCTGCTCGAATCCGATCCCGAAACGAGCCTCACCGACGAGAACCTCTTCTACATCGCCATGCTGCTGCTCATCGCCGGCAACGAGACGACCACGAATCTGCTCGGCGGCATGTTCGACACACTCGCACGCCACCCCGACCAGTACGACCTCATCCGATCCGATCCCACGATGATCCCCATGGCGATCGAAGAACAGTTGCGCATCTCGAGCCCAATCCAGAATCTCTACCGCTACACCCGAGCCGACTTCGAGCTCGGCGCGGTGACCATTCCGAGCGGATCACGTGTGCTGTTGTCCTTCGGCGCGGCCAATCGGGACCCGGCCGTATTCATCGACCCGGACCACTATCGCGCCGAGCGCAACCCTCGAATGCATATGGCGTTCGGTCACGGCTCCCATATGTGCCTCGGCGCGCCACTGGCTCGCATGGAGGCACAGGCGGTGCTCCAGCAACTGGTCAACCGCGTCGACCGGATCGTCGCGACCGAACCGACGACGTGGTCGACGAACAGTTCACTGCGGGGACCGACCCGGCTTCCGATTCGCCTCATTCCCTCCGATGCCTGAAACTCGGCCAGGCTCGGTCGATTCGCGACGGCAGGCCATGCTGTCCTGATCGGCGCGATCGCGCTTCACGGGCGCGTCCGACTCCGGGAACACCGGCCCGCGCTGAGACGAAGGTTGCGACGCCGAATCGACGGCGCTCAGCCGACGCAGCGCTGCGATGGACCCGCCATCGATCGCAAATGCCCAGAACGAGCCACGGCCTCGACACACGATTCCACACCGCCAGACCACCTCGCCGAAACGTCAACAGACGCATGGACCATGCACCACCACAGGTCCCTCCCCTGGCACCGCAATAACACGCGCGTTCCCGGCCAGCGACCAACTGGCACCGAAGGCTGGGTTCCCCTCCTCTCGGCTATCTTGTTCGTCGGTATTCGTCAATCCGACCGAGTGCGACGACATGACAGCCCGAAGCCCGCGATCACCCACCGTGCCGGGTTCGCCCTGGCCCCTGGTCGTCGAATGGCTCAGTTCATCGGGAGAAGAACCACGTGGCAGCCCGGCACTGCACAGCCCAGGCAACGATCCGGTCCGCACGAGCCGTGGGCGGGAGGATACTCTCCCAGGGCACAGCAGATTTGATTCGCGTTCCGGGGGGTACAGGTGAAGACGTTCGTCAAGCTGTGGGCATTCGTGACAGCGGCGTTGCTGCTTATCGTCGCGGGCCTGGTGTGGATGATCTGGGCTTTGGGGGATCTCCTGCCTCCGTCATGGTCATGGGTGCGATGGCTTGCCCCGCTGGGGCTTTTTCCTCTGCTGTTCGTCGCGAGTACGGGCTGGGCATGGCGATCGGCACGGGACGGCGCCGCGATCCGGCCCGACGGCAACGTATACGGAGAACTCATCGTCGGTGGTGTCGCGACGGGAGCTTTCGGAGTGCTGGCATCGGGGGTGGCGGCACTGTTCAGTGGCCTCGAGTATCTGTCGAAACGGCGCCTGAGCAACGCTGGAGGTCCGTTGTGCGGCTCGGACACGATGATCGCCGGCGATCGGTGTGTACAGATTCCAGGAGGCCGGGTTCACCAGTACGGAGAGTTGGCCGGCCAGTACTGGTCAGCGTCTTGGCAGGCGCACCTGGCCGGGAACTACTTCTGGGTGAGCGTGGCGGTTGCCGTTGTGAGCCTGGCGTTACTGGTGGTCACTTTTTTCAAACTGTGAAAGCGGTGGCGACCGGACGCAGGCACGCACGGCAAACCTCACCGCCTGAGGCCGCGCGAGCGGGTTCGGCTGGATGCCGCCCCGTTGGGAGATGTTGTAGCCGTTGTTCCTGGCCCATCGCGCCAAATGAAAGCAAATACGAATCAGCGGCAGACAAAAGCACACCTCGCTCGAGCCAGGCGATTTCAGGTCCGTTCCCCCGCTACCGATTCGCTGCACGAAACGAGGCCGCCCGCAGGTCGATGACCGGCCGATGCTGAAGGCGGAAGCCTCCTGGCCGAGGCATCCTCGGCGCGAACCTGCGCCTAGCTTCAGTCTCGAAGAGCCTCGTGGCTATGCCTCGTCGAGCTGGAGGACCATGCTGCGGATAGTCGCGTAGCGGCTGAGATGTTCCCGCACATCGGCGGCGCACTGCCGCCCGAGCTCGGACTCGAACGCCGCGACGGCGGTGGCCATGTCATCCCAATCCAGCATTCCCACGAGGTAGTACGGCTCGCCGACTACGGGCTTCGCGTCGCGGCTGACGGTGTAGCGACGCAGGCCCGGCAGCTTGTTGGCGAGCGGGATGTGTACATCCCAGTAGTGGTGTTCGAATGCCTCGATGTCGGAGGGAGTTTCGTACATGACCAGGAATCGGGCCGCAGGCTTGGGCGGCGTCGGTGCGCTCATCGGTCGGTCTCCTCGGGTGCTGGTGGTCCGGCCGCCATCTTCGACCGGATCCATAGTTCCGACGAACGACACACCACCAGATCGACAGCTCGGCATCGAATTGTGAAACCCGTTCCCACAGGGTGCGAGCGGTTCCAGCCTCGCCCTTGCGAACCGAGCCGACCAGCGCACGATTAGGGCTCGCTCTTGACGGAAACCTGCCGGGCTGGACACGAACCTTTGCGCGACCTTACCGCTACTGGCTCGGTTGGTTGCTTGGATGGTGAATGAGCCGGCCGGATGCGGTCGGCACCAATCGTGGAGAGAGCTGTCGGAGCGCGGACACGGAAGGCCCGGTGGTGTCGATGGCTGAATATCTGCAGGGCGAGTACGGCAACCGGTTGGCGGGGTCGCTGACGTCGGTGACCGCACACGTACCGGTCTACAGCACGATGCAGGTATGGATCGGGACAGGTGTGCTGCTGGGAATCGTGGTGGCGATACTCTCCCTCATCGGCTGGGCGATCCAGCGGGGTCGAGGGACGACGCGGCACGAGAGACCCCGCGCGCATCGACCTGTGACCACAGGGCCGCACCAGTATGGTCGGCCGGGGAAGACACCCACAGCGATTCGGGCTGATGGGCATCGAAACACCCACCAGCCCAACGCTTTCGCTACCGGGCGATCTGCTGGACGATCTTCACACCGACGAGGATGACGGCGACGAGCAGGTAACCACAGGGCGACCATACCCCGCAGTGATGGGAACGCGGGGCGCGTAAGGCTCTCCGGAGCCAGGGTGCGCCACGTATCGCGGTCCTGGCCGCGGATCTGCTGGCGTCCGGCGCGGCTGAGTTTCGTGTCGTCAAGTTCTTCGACCTGGTCGGGGTCCAAACCGCCGAGCTCGGCGGCAGTGCATTCGATGGCGGCCCGGTCGGCGACGAAGACGTCGCCGTAAGCGGTCAGCCCGCCCATAGGGTCGGACGCGGTATGGCCAGACGCTCTCAGCGAGCCCTGCTCGCCGCGACCGCACGCTGCTCGGCACTGCGCAGCGTGAGCCGGAACGCGATGCCGAAAGCGATCGCGAAGCCACGGTCGAGGAGACCACCGAGGGGCGAGCGGTTTCCGAACCGGGTGCTCCAGGTGACCTTGGTGCCGTCGGGGACCTCGATGAAGTCGACCTGGCCGTACTCGTGATCGGCCCTCGGGCGGGCGTTGATGATCTTGTACTCCATGCGGTGAGGCCGGTCGAAACCGGTGACCTCCTCCCGCAATCGCAGTAGGCCGCAGTCGAGTTCGCGGATCGCGCCCAGGCCGTTCTTCTCCGCGCTTCCCTGCTTGATCAGCGTGCAGGAGCGGACTCCGAAGACTTCGGAGAGCTTCTCGTGGTCGGTGAATGCCTCGAACACGTCGTCGATGGGGGCGGGGATGATCTGGGTCACGGTGAGGGTCCGCATGATTGAGGGGCCTTTCGGGTTTGTTAGGCACGCGGTGAGCGAAGGCTCTGCGCGCCATTGTTGAGCAGGTATCGGATGACGTTGATCGCGGCGTGCCGGTCGGCTGCGGGTTCCTTGCCTGCGGCCATCCGCCACATCTGCACACGGTCGACCATGACGTTGCCGGTGATGGCACCACTGTGCGACCAGCGACGGTAGAGGTTCTTGATTCGGTTACCGGTGGGGCAGGATGAAGCCGTTGGGCAGCTCGAAAGGCCGCTCCGACACAGCCGTTCGGGCACTCAACGCAAGATCAGGCACGTGGTCGTGCCATGGGCCACCAATCGGCCCATCTCGTCGCGGATCTCGCCCTCGGCGGTAGCAGTCCGCCCACCGACATGCAGCGTACGGCCGGTGGCGACAAGCTTGGCCCTCTCGGCCGACACCGCCCGCGTGAGGTTGATCTTCATCTCGAGCGTGGTGTAGCCGATACCGGGTTCCAGCGTGGAGTGCACCGCGCATCCCATCACCGAGTCCAGCAGGGTCGCGTAGATGCCGCCGTGGACCTGACCGGAGACGTTGACGAATTCGGGGCGCGTCGTCAGCGAGAACGTGACCGTGCCTTCCTCCACGGTGTCGAATTGCATGCCGAGCAACCGCCCGATCCCCTTCGGGTGGCAGTGAGCAGCGTCTCGAGCCCGCTCAGCGGCAGGGCGGGAGTAGGCATAAAGAAACCTCCAGTAGACTGTGCGGTCTACATATGTAATCTCAAGTAGATCGCTCGGTCTACCCATGGAGGCTGGGAGTACGTGAGAGATATGCCACAGGGACCGAGGGAGCGGCTCATCGTCGCCGCGATCGGACTCGTCAGGGAACACGGCGTGGAAGGCACCGCCCTGTCCGACCTCCTCGAGCGCAGCAACAGTGCCCGGCGTTCGATCTACCAGCACTTTCCCGGGGGGAAGAACGAGCTGATCGATGCCTCCACCCGCGTGGCCGGAAAGTGGATGAAAGCGTGGATCCGCGAAGTCGGCGCGACCATGGACTCGTCCGCGCTGGTGCGTGAGACGATCCGTCAGATGACGGCCAACCTGATCGAGTCCGACTACCGGAGCGGCTGCCCGATCGCTGCCGCTGCGGCGGCCTCCGCCGAGACTCCAGAAATCCGCGCGGCGGCCAGTGCTGCCTTCGCCGACTGGGCCGAAGGGATGGAGATCCTGCTCGTTCGCGAGGGTCGCACGGCAGAAGAAGCACACTCGCTGGCGGGGTTTCTGCTCAGTGCGATCGAGGGCGCACTGCTACGAGCTCGTGCCGCGCGGTCAACCGAACCGATGGAACAGGTAACTGCACAACTCCGGCGACTGCTCACACCGGTATCAGAGGACTGAACCTCCGCGAGCAAGCCCGTGCCATGACAGCCCGACATCGTCGTCGCCGATCGATCGCTGTAGGGCTGGTCGAGGGCACGCCTTACGAGGTTGAAGCGGTCGGTCGGTTGGCGGATCGGCCAAGGCCGATCAGGGTGCGCAGCTCGGCGGTGACAAGGTCGGGCTGCTCGAGCGGCCCACTGTGGCCGCCCGGAATCTCCACCAGGCCAGCGTTATTCGACAGATACCGCGCCAGACGCTGCGAGGCGAAGAAGCCCACCAGCTGGTCGTCGGTACTGCCGATCACCAGCGTGGGCACCGTCAGACCGGACCGGTCGAAATGCTCGTCCGACAAGGCCAGCTGCATGTACATGAACTGTCCGCGGCTCGCAGGCGGCGTTGTCAGCAACTGCTCCTGGATCAGCGCTCGGGCGGCTGGGCGAGCCCCCGAACCGATAGCGAAAGGTGACATCAGCGCCGCCCGCCCGGGCAACCGGGGGTGTACGGGAATCCCGCCGAACACACGGGCGGCCCACTCAACGACACGGTCGAGCGGTGCAGACAGTCGTTCAGGTAGGACACGACCCGCCAAGATGGCGGCCGCCCCGGTCCGGAAGTCGCCGGGGCTGCTGTTGATCAACGCGATCGCATCCGCGAAGCGTCCGACATCGCCGGGATTGCGGTGAGCCCACGCCTGAATCGCGATTCCCCCCATGGAATGACCTGCGATGAGTGCACGCTCGCCTGGGCGGATGGCCGCGCGCAGCACTGCGGCGAGGTCCTCGCTCAACCTTTCCGCGGTGAACCCGCCGCGGGCCGGCAGCCCGCTGCGGCCGTGCCCGCGGTGGTCGAACGCGATCACCCGGCAGTCGTTGGCGAGTGCGTCGATCTGGTTGGCCCAGAAGTCGATCCGGCACAGGTAGCCGTGCGCCAGCACAACCGGGTAGCCGTCCTCGGGACCGAAGACCTCGGTATGGATCGGGGTGCCGTCGTCCGACCGGACCCGTAACTCCCGCCCGGCGGAAAATCCGTCGTAGAACCGGAACTCCTCCGAATCCCGGCAGACGCGCGAGCTGTCTTCCGCTGAGAGTCATCCACTGGCGTGGCACCGCTCAGCCTCCGATCCGGGTACGCGGAGATATGACCGGCGACCGGGTTGATTGCGGGAATTCCGGTGCCGCCGCGGCTATTTCCGCCCCTGCGGAGGTGATGCCGGTCAGATCATCGGGCCGGGCTGCCGGCAGCGACCGTGCATCGTTGATCGAGGCATCGCCGACGGTCTCGGCCATACCGGTAGCCCGCGATGCCTGTCCCCAGCTCACCGCGCGTCGGGCGATACGGGCATCGATATTCAAGCCGAAAACCTGGGCGCGCAGCCAGACTGAATGTCGTTCTCGAACGACCATTCTGGCAAGCGGACGGCCCGGTCGTGGGCGACTATGAAGCCGCGCAGATAGTCCTCGGTCAGCGGGAACCGGTGGTAGGGCGGGTCGCCCTCTCGGCCAGCGAGTGCGCTGCTGCCTCGAAAGCCCCGGCGCCGCAGTTCTTCCGCGGTCCCCGCAGTGGCGACACCGCCACCGATCAGCAGCCCGTCGACGTGCTGTCCGTCCTCGGGTTTGCTGGTCACAGTTCAGTCCTCGTAGGGGATGAAGTCGGATCTACGGGCGCCGCGGACCGGGCAGAGCCAGTCCTCGGGAATGTCTTCGAAGGCGGTGCCAGGGGCGCCGACGCCGTCGGGGTCACCCTCGGCGGGGTCGGAGCTCGTGCCGCCGGCGACGGCGACCAGGCAGAACATCAGGCCGACCTGACCCTGATGCGAGTTCAGTTACGGATGCCGCGCACGCCAGGCACTACCGATCTTGACGACCACCCCACGGATGTGAGCGATCCGGTCCGCGCCACCCGTGGCCGGCGTGCGCTCACCGGGAAATCTGGTCGCGATTCTCATAAATCCTCCTCCAGGCCGATCGACCATCAAGTGTCGCTTCTCTCCTGCACTGAGTTCTTGGCCGTTTCGAGTAGAGATCGGCCGCACTTCATACTCTGAGAGCGAACTGCGATTGGCATGTAAGGTTCGTGGTTCCTGACGGAGTCGCTGAACCGGCCAAGTCACGCAGGAGACTCGGCGCAGGAATCCCCACACGGCGATTGCCCTACGCTGTAGACGACCCACGCGGCTCGACGCGAGATTCCGAGCTGCGCTCAGTGCGAATCAGGCTTGCTGCTGCCGGATCCCGCCAGATGTCGGGAGGGACCACCGCCCGAGCGCGGCCGTGGCGGTCGAGAATATGACCCAGCAGTTTCTCGTGCCGCAGGGTGACTGTGCGTTGGGTGACTGTGAGTTCGGGATGCAGTGTGGCGATCTGGTTTTCGAAGCGAGCGATCTCGGCGACCGAGTGCAGTCCTGCCTGCAACACCAGATTGTGCGTGCCGCTGACGGCGGCGCAGTTGCGTGTCTGTGGAAGTCGAATGAGTCCGTAGCCGATCTCGGGCAGTGCCGCGGTCGGCGCGGTCGCCCAGAAGGTCACCGCGACCGGCCAGCCGCCGAGCGGGCGTGCGAAATCGCAGCGGAAGCTGAGCAGCCCGAGACGGGTGAGCTCGCCGATGCGGCGTTTGGCGGTGGAGGCGCTGATGCCTACGGCCGCGGCCAGGGCGCTGTGCGGGGCGCGGCCGTCGCGGGCCAGTTCTCCTATGAGAGCCCAGTCCAGCGGCGTGACAGAGCGGCTGCGGTCGGCTCCGGCCGTGATGGGCGGAGTTCGTAGTTTGTCACGCTGGTCGGGGGTGAGGGCGTCGATGCGCCAGCTGCCGCCCTCGGCAAACCAGTGGGTCACGATGCGAGTGCGCACGGCCGTGATGTGAGGGACGCCCGGCAGCACGTCGAGGGTGTAGCGCGACATCTGCCCGAAATCCTCGGTGGCGATGGTGGCGAGAATGCGGTTGCTGCCGCCCGCGCGTTCCAGGGTGAGCATGTGCGGATGCGCGGCAAGTGCGGTCACTACAGCATCGGTTTGTCCTGCGGTGCAATCGATGTCGATGAAGGCGGCACACAGCAGATCGAACACCGCCGGGCCGGGTGAGACGCTGATCCAGGCCTCGCCGCGGTCACTGAGCCGTTGCCAGCGGCGGGCCACGGTCACTGGGTCTACGCCGAGTACCCGCCCCAGGTCGGTCCACGACGCGCGGGGGCGCAGTTGCAGAGCATGGATGAGCGCCAGCTCCTCCTCGGTCAGCAGCCTGACGTCATCCTGCACGGTCCGGCACTCTCTGCTCGTATCCTGCGATTCATCTGTGCTCGATGCCCAGTCTCACACAATCGCAGGGTCGGACCGAGCAGAGATGGAACTGGAGAGTGCGCATGGCATTCGGTGACTTTCAAAACGAGATCTACTTCAACGGGTTGCGCGGGGTGGTGCCGGCCTACCCCGTGAGCTTCGCGGAGCTCGCCGAGCGGGCGCAGGCGGCGCTGCCACCGTCGGTGTGGTCATATGTGGCGGGCGGAGCGGGTGACGAGCGCACCCAGCGGGCCAACGTGGCCGCCTTCGACCGGTGGGGTGTCATTCCACGCATGTTCGTGGGCGCCAAGGAGCGCGATCTGTCGGTCGAAATGTTCGGAAGCACTTGGCCCGCACCGATTTTCATGGCCCCCATCGGTGTGATCGGGCTGTGCGCGCAAGACGGCCACGGTGATCTGGCGACCGCGAAGGCCGCGGCACGCACCGGCGTCCCGATGGTGGCGTCGACCCTGATGGTCGATCCGATGGAGGATGTCGCGGCCGAACTCGGCGACACCCCGGGCTTCTTCCAGCTCTACACCCCCACCGACCGTGACCTTGCGGCCAGCCTCGTGGAGCGCGCCGAGCGGGCCGGCTACCAGGGCATCGTGGTCACCCTCGACACCTGGGTCACCGGCTGGCGGCCGCGTGACCTGTCGACCGGCAACTTCCCGCAGCTACGCGGGCACTGCCTGGCCAACTACTTCACCGACCCGGTGTTCCGGGCGAGCCTGGCGCAGTCGCCGGAGCAGGATCCGCAGTCGGCCATCCTGCGCTGGATCCAGGTCTTCGGCAATCCGCTGACCTGGGCGGATCTGCCGTGGCTGCGGTCGCTGACAACGCTGCCGCTGATCGTGAAGGGCATCTGCCACCCCGACGATGCCCGCCGGGTCAAGGACCTGGGCATCGACGGCATCTACTGCTCCGATCACGGTGGCCGCCAAGCCAATGGCGGGCTTCCCGCGTTGGAAATGCTGGCCGAGGTGGTGTCCGCAGGCGACGGGCTGCCGGTGCTGTTCGACTCCGGCGTGCGCTCCGGCGCGGACATCATCAAGGCGCTGGCGCTGGGCGCGTCCGCAGTCGGGATCGGCCGTCCCTATGCCTACGGGCTGGCGCTGGGCGGCGCGGATGGCATCGTGCACGTGCTTCGCACCCTGCTGGCCGAGACGGACCTGATCATGGCGGTCGACGGGTATCCGACGCTGAAGGATCTGACACCAGAGGCGCTGCGGCCGGTGTCGGTCTAGCGTCCTGGACAGGCGATCGGCCCCGCGCCACTGCTCTCCCGCCCCGACCGGAACGCCGGACGCGCTAGCGACTTCGGCCTCGCGGGGCTATGACCTGGACGCGGGTTTTGCGGTGGCCGTTGTTGTGAGTGTGCGGAAAGCGAGGATGACCCGGATGGCGGCGGCGGCTTCGTGGAGTGCGTCTCGGGCGGGCTGGAGCGTGCTGGTGGCACCGATCATTCCGTGGGCCATGCTGCTGTGGCGGCGCAGTACGACCGGGACTCCCACGGTGGCGAGTTTGTGTGCGTAGGCTTCGCCCTCGTCGCGAAGGATGTCGAAGCCCGCGGTTGCGATGTAGGCGGGCGGCAGGCCGCGGAGATCATCGGAAAGTAGTGGTGACACCCGTGGATCGTGTTGTTGTGCCGGGTCGGTGAGGTATTGCTCACGGAACCATTTCAGGTGCGCGTTGGTGAGGAACGGTCCCGAGCTGAAGAGCTGGTGGGATGGGCGCTCGGTGGAGAGGTCTGTGACCGGCATGAGCAGCAGTTGGAACGCGGGGATCGGGACCGGATTCGTGCGGGCGGCGAATGCGGACTGCTGTGTGACGACGGCGGCGAGGTTGCCGCCCGCGCTTTCGCCGCCCACACCGATCGCCTCCGGTTCGATGCCGTACCGGTTGGGGTGGGCTGCTACGTGGTTGAATGCGGCGATCGCGTCCTGCAGGCCTGCCGGGAAGGGATGCTCGGGGGCCAGTCGATAATCGATGGAGATCACTGTCAATGCCGCATGGTGGGCAAGGAAGCGGGCCACCGCGTCGGCGGCATCGAGATCGCCGAGTGTCCAGCCGCCGCCGTGGTAATACACCAATGCCGCAGTGGGGCCCTCGATTTCGGTGGGCCGATACAGCCGGGCCGGAATTTCGCCGGCAGGGCCGGGGATGGTGATGTCGCGGATGTTCTCCAGCGGAAGGGGGTCGCCGTGGATTCGTGCCGCGGTGGCCAATTGTGACCGAAGCCGGCGAATCGGGGTGCTGTCGAAGTTGCCGCCGGAGCTCAGCAGCCGCGCGCCGAGTTGGATGTCGAGGTCGAGCTGTTGGCCGTCGATGCAGACCGGCTTGCCTGCGATGAGGCGTTTCAGGCTGGGTGGCAGCAGGGTGATCCAACGCACGGCTGATCGTGCGGCACGTTCGGCGCGGGGTTGTGGACGCTTCGGCATTCTCTTCTCTCGTCATCGAAACAAGTGGTCGGGCCCGCTGTCCCGGGGGCGGCTTGTGCGACAACGTCGCTACGCCGCTGGGGCGAGGGCCACGGGCTTTGACACGGCATGGGGCCATCGGGCGCGACCGGAGCGATAGAGCAGCACGTTGGCCGTGCCGGCGATCGCGGTTACCGCGATGATGACCAGCACAGATACGAAGAAGCCGGGCGTGCTGTCGAAGGAGGCCACCAGTGCGCGCTGGGTGTAGGTCATCGGGGCGATCGAATGCAGCCACCGTAGTGGCGCAGGCAGCGTCTGTACCATCCAGATCCCGCCGTAGGAGAAGACCTGAAGCATCAGCGCGGCTAGGGATCCCAAGGCGCCCGCGGCGTAGCCGAGGGTGGTGAACAGCAGCGAGGTGAGCGCGGTGTTCATGATGGTCGCGACCGAGATCGCGATGATCAGATGCGCCATCGACGACACGGTCGGGCTCGGTGACAGCACATGCCATACGACGACGCCGAGCAGCCCGACCACGGCAAGGCTGCAGGCCCCTGCGGCCACGGTGCGGCGTACGGCGACTCCCAACGGCGGCAGCGGCTCGTCCGCGGCGACGAAACGGTGGGCACGCAGGCACATGAGCACCACGATCGGGACCAGGGCCGTGATCAGTATCAGCAGCATCGGTGCTGCGCCGGGGCCCCCGAATTGCGCGGGCGCGAGATTGTGTGCCCGACTGTTCACCGGGGTCGACAGTAGGTGGGCGAGATTGTCTCGGTGGTTCGCGTCGCTCAGGTCCGGTACCTGCTGGGCGCCGACGGCCAGACCGTCGGCGAGCTGTCCGGAACCGCTGTCGGCGGCGTGGACGCCCTGCTGCAGCCGCGAAGCGCCGTCGGCGAGCTGTCCGGTTCCGGTGTCGAGGTCTCGCAGACCAGCGGCCAGTTTCGCAGCGCCCGCGTCTACCTGGCCGCCCCCGATGACGAGTTGGTCCACGCCGCTGCGATACGCCGCGTGCGGATCGGTGAGTTGATCAGCGACTTGATGGCTGCCCGCCTGCAGTTGTCGCAGTCCGTCGAGGAGTTGAACGATGTGGTCGAGGGTGCCGGGAGGCAGCTGGCCGGCGAGGTCGCCGAGCGTTTTGCCGAGTTGGGCGGCGTCCACCGCGCCGAGGAGTTGATCGATCCCGGACGCGACTTTCTGCGCACCGTCACCGAGTTGACCTGTGCCGGTTTGCAACCCGGTCAGACCGGTGGCGAGTGCTGTGGTCCCTGCCGACAGCTGGGCGCCCCCGGCGGCGGCGGCCGATACGCCAGGAGCAAGTTGTTCCCGGATACCCGACACGAGTGTGTCTGTGCCGGTGGCTAATTCAGTGAGGCCGTTGTGCAGCTGATCGGAGCCTTGTGCGGCCGAACGGATACCGCCGCCGAGCCCGTCGAGCCCGCTCAGCAGGGTTCCGACGGTTTTCGACGAGACTCCCTCGAGCACAGCGGCATCGATGACCGACATGGCTCGCGCTCCGATGTTGGATGCCATGAGTGTGGTGCAGTCGTTGTAGACGACCGAGATCAGCGCGGGTGCCATGGATGTGGTGCCGAGGGTGGCGAGGGTGCGGCTGAAGTCCGCGGGGATTTCTATGACGAAGTAGTAGCGGCCGGAGGCAAGTCCCGTCATGGCGGCGTCGTGGTCGACGGTGTGGAAGTCGAGGGCACGCGAGGACAGCAGGCTGGTGGTCACGTCGTTGCCCACGGTGAGGGTCGTCGAGCCCTGCTGTGCGGGCTGATCGAGATTGACCAGCGCCACCGGTAACCGGTCCAGCGAACGGGTGGGATCCCACCCCGCCCACATGTAGAGCGCGAGCGATACCACCGGCACGGTGACCACCACCGCCAAAAACAGCCTCGCGGCACGGGTGCGGTGCCACCGGGAAACCGATGCGCTTCGCGCCGGTTTCGGTCGGGGACCGCGCAAGAAACGAGCGCAAGAGTCGATCGTTCGGTGTATTCGAGCGGGCATGATCGGGACGCTTTCGGATCGGGCATCGCCGTGCCCCCGGGCACGTCGTCGCGTGAGTGGCTAACCACGCGGCGGGAGTGTGACTCACACGACACAAATGGCTACTGGAGTGGCAAGCTACCGCAGAGTGCTCAACTGATCAAACCAGTTGACCTGTAGTCAGTTGATGTCTAGATTCGATGCTGTGGATATCGCACCTATCAGCCGCATGGCAGTCCCGGATGCCGCATACGTTCGGATCGTCGAGGAGATATTGAGCGGCCGGGTCCCCGCCGGCGAGGCGCTGCCCTCCGAACGGGAACTGGCCTTGGCGTTCCAGGTGAACCGGCACGCGATCCGCGAAGCGCTCAAACGGGTCCAACAGGCCGGTCTGATTCGGATTTCGCACGGCGGCAAGACCCGTGTGCTGAATTGGCGTGAGAACGCCCGCCTGGAGATCTTGAGCGACATCGTGGCTGCCGGTGTGGTGCCGCCGCTCGAGATCGTGCGTGACGTCGCCGTGATGCGCCGCTCGATCGGTGCCGACGCAGCGCGGTTGTGCGCGGCGAACGCATCCGATGAACAGCTCGAACGGATCAACGCCATAGCGCATGCGTTCCCCGACCAGGACGCCGCGGTCGAGGAGTACGGTGACGCGGACCTCGCTTTCTGGACCGCGGTGATCGACGGCTCAGGCAACCTCGCCTACCGACTGGCGCTCAATACATTGGTCGCCACCTTCAACGACCTGGGATTGCCGATCGTCGCGGAGTGGATCGGCGGTGAGTACACCGACCGTGCCGGCCGAATCGCCCTCGCGGACCTGATCGCGGCGAGAGACGGCGCAGAGGCCTATCGTCACGCCGAGCAGTTGCTCACCCACTTCGTCGCCAGGGTGGACCAGACAGCGCCGGAGAGCTGATCGATCATGTTCGACCTCATCCTGCACGCAGTCCCCGTCTTCGTGCTCTGCGTCGTGCTGGAAGCGCTATCGTTCCGATTCCTTGCCGACGACGACGAACTCGGATACGAAGCGCGTGACACGCGAACCAGTCTGACCATGGGAATCGGCAACGCGGTCATCAATATCGCCTGGAAACTGGTGGTGGTCGCGGTCTATGCGGGCCTGTATCTGCTTGCGCCGCTACACCTTTCCGCGCACAATCCGCTGACCTGGATTGGTCTGTTCTTCGCCGATGAACTGGCCTACTACTGGTACCACCGCACGCATCACACCATCCGAATGCTGTGGGCCAGTCACGTCGTACATCACTCCAGCAGGCGCTACAACCTGTCGACGGCGTTGCGGCAAACGTGGACGCCGTTCTCGGCCCTGCCCTACTGGGCGCCGCTGGCGCTCATGGGATTTCCGCCCTGGATGATTTTGCTGCAGCAAGCGATCAGCCTGCTGTATCAGTTCTTCGTCCATACCGAGCGAGTCGGCACCCTGTGGCGTCCGGTGGAGTTCATCATGAACACCCCGTCGCACCACCGGGTGCACCACGGTTCCAACGCGCAATACCTGGACAAGAACTACGGCGGCATCCTCATCGTCTGGGATCGAATGTTCGGCACGTTCGAACCCGAACGTGAGCGCGTCGTGTACGGCCTGACGAAAAACATCGACACCTTCAACCCGTTACGTGTGGCCACACACGAATACGGCGCGATTGCTCGCGATCTCCGTGGCGCACGCAGCTGGGGAGCCGCATTCGGCTACCTGTTCCGCGGGCCAGGGTGGAGCCCCGAGCAATAGCGCATCATCGCACCATCTTTCGATCGGTGCTCGCCGTTGCGGCGAGCACCGATCGTCGTTTCCGGGTTCAGCCGTCGTAGGACACGTGTGGTGTCCAGTCCTGATCCGTGCGCGTCACCGCCCGCCACATCGCCTCCGCGATCGGCGGGGGCGAGAAGGGCCCGGTCGGGGTGAGTACGCCGTTGATCTGCACGGCGACCGCGCGGACACCAGCGGGTGCAAGCCTCGCATCGAGGCTGGTCACCAGATTGCGCAGGCCGGCCTTCTGAACCCCCAGGGAGGCCGCGCCGTGCCAAGGCCGGTCCGCCGCGGCGCTGCCGGTAACCAAGACTCGCGACCCCGGGTGCAGGAACGGCCGCGCTGCCTGCACGGCAGGCAGCAGCGACGCGACGCCCAGGGTGAGATCTTCGAGCAGTTCGGCGACCGTCAGCTCCAGCGGGTCCCGTTCGCGCCACACGCTCGGATTGAAGTGCAGCACATCGATTCGACCGTGCCGCTCGCCCATCGTTGTCACGATCCGGGCCACATCCGCCGGATCCAGTAGATCGATCGCCGAGCCCAGAGCCTGATAGCCCTCGTCGACGAGCGTCGCAGCCAGATTCGCCGCCTGCTGTTCCTGCTCGGTGGTCAGGACAGCGCGATAGCCTTCGCGCGCGAATCGGCGCGCAACCCCGAGGCTCAGGCCGGGGCCCGCGCCGATAGCAAGGTGTACAGGAGTAGTCACCGAGCTAGCCTAGCCGTGGTTAACAGATCACACCTGTACTGGTTACACCAGTTGCTTATAATCGGCGAATGAATACAGCCCCCCATCGCCCCTATCAGGATCGGCTTGTTCGCGCCTATCTGGCCATCGCCGCATGCGCTTTCCTTCTCATCGGGCTCAACGGGCTGTTCGCGCCCGTCCGCGCGGCGGCCGGAATCGGCTTCGAGATCCTGACGAGCGCCGGCCTCAACGAAATGCGCGCCAACTACGGCGGATTGCAGTTGGCGCTTGCAGGCCTGCTGGCCGGCGGGGCCGTGCGGGCCGCTGTGGCAAAACCCGCACTCGTGCTCACCGTCGCTGTCTGCGGTGGATTGGTGTTCGGCCGCCTCGTCGGATTCGCGATCGACGGGCCCCCTCGAGCGGGCATCCTGCCGTGGTTTGTACTGGAAGTCGTGGCAGTCGTAGTCGGCGGAACACTGCTGCTCAGGGACCGTGAGCACCGAACAGAGGTCACCGACCCACAGCAGTGAGAAGCCGATCTCGCCGGATCGTCGCGCACAGCCGGACCCGCCGCCGCAGCTATGGGCCGGTCGCCGAGATCCGTTCCGCGCACGGCCGCAGCCGGAACCGGCGGTGCTGGAAGTCCCAGAACCGGTAGATCGGCCACTGCACGGTGTGGGAAACGCAGGCGGCCAGAATGATCAGCCGATGCTGCGGGCGCACCTGGAAGCCGTGGTGTTCGATGGTGCGCAAGCCGAGGTGATGGAACTGCCACTGCCGGCGGGGGCTGGTGCGCCGGCGCCTGGCCGAGGTCCGCGCTCGCATCGCAGTGACCTGGTCGATTCGCAGACCCCGCAACGTCAGACACAACGCCAGATCCAGGTCCTCGGCCACATCCGCGCGCGTCTGCACCACCGCGCGCACCTGCTCCCACGCATCCCGGCGCAGCGCCATGTTCGGTCCGTACATGTTCCCCACCGGCCCACCGAGCTTCCCCGCCCGCAGCAGCAACTGCTGGCCGAACCGCAGGAAAAACCCGACCGGCGAATCGTGATACGTGCACAACCCGGTCACCGCGGCGGTGTCGGGGTGGGTGCTGAGGTAGTCGCGGATGGTGGCGGCCCAGTCGTCGTCGACGAGGGTGTCGGCATCGGTGCGGGCGATGAATTCGCCACGCGCCTTGTCGAATCCGGCATTGCGCGCCGCGGGGATGCCGCGCACCAGCTCATGAACCAGCTGCACCTTCGGATGCGAGCCGGCGAATTCGTAGACAACGGCTGCGGTGTCGTCGACACTGCCGTTGTCGACCACGATCACCTCGTCGACCGCATCCTGGGCGACCAGCCGAGACAGGGTTCGCTCGATGACGCGAGCTTCGTTGAGAGCAGGAACTACCACCGACAAGATCATCAAACATCTCCTGCGACAAGGGAATGGATGAACCGATCAAGAGGGAGAGCGCTAGCTTCGGGCAACCATAAACCACAACCATGTGCAGCACTTGACTTTCCGAAACACCGACGCCCCGCACGATCGCACGGCGACCCCAACCCGTCCTGCCGAGGACTCGACGGCACGGAGTACTCACAGCGCGGGCACCGTTTTCCCCATCCCATCCCCAGGGGCTACGGCCGATCGCACCAACAGTGCTGCGGCAGAAGCGAGTTCGCCGGGAGAAGTTCGTGGCCCACGGCGCCTATGAATCGGCGCCATGTCGGCTCATCGGGGTACCGGCGATCAGCCGGTGGGCGTGCCGATCTGGCGGCGTTCGAGCGTGCCACGCAATTCCGCGACGGCGCGGACGCTGTCAGCGGAACTCTCGACGATGTCGCCGATCAACTCGGCGAGTCCAGCAGTGACCGTCTGCTGCACCGCATTCGACAGTCCCACGAGTATCGGGTCGGGAGGCGCGGAGGGGACCTGCTTCTCCTCAAAAATGGTCGCGAGATGAGCGTGAAGATCCTGTGCGCCAACTGCAACTCGCGCTGGATAGAGCCGATCGAGAAGGCAGCCGCACCCATCCTGGAGTCGACCATGCGCGGTGAGAGGTTCCCACCGGCACGAGACCTGTTCCGGCAGGCCCACTGGTCGACGGTCGTCGGACGCCCACGGCGCCGACCCACCCGAACCCGCGGCCGCGGATTGACGACGTGGGCAACACAGTCGACAACAAATGCTTAGATGCGCATATTTCTGTAGCGCAAGATTGATACCAGCCAAGATGGGCAAAGCGGCGAATCGACCGCGACGGACGGTTCAGCTGTCGGCGCGAAACGTCTCGAAAATAGCAATGGACGTGGGCAAACGGCGTCTGCACCAGGACGTCGCAGGTCCACAAACAGCAACCGGCAACACTCGTCAACAACAACGAACCCGCAGGTCGCGCCGCTTCGCCGGACAAAACCGACCGGTCATAAGTAGCATCGGCCTATGCGGTCGATCTGGAAAGGTTCCATCGCGTTCGGGCTGGTGAATGTCCCGGTGAAGGTTTATACCGCCACCGAGGACCATGACATCAGGTTCCATCAGGTCCACGCCAAGGATGGTGGACGTATCAAGTACGACCGGGTCTGCACGGTGTGCGGGCAGTCGGTGGCGTTCGCGGATATCGACAAGGCGTACGAGTCACCCGAGGGCGACAAGGTGATTCTCACCGACGAGGACTTCGCGAAGCTGCCGGTGGCCGAGAAGCACGAGATTCCGGTGTTGCAGTTCGTGCCCTCGGAGCAGATCGACCCCATCCTGTTCGACCGCAGCTACTACCTCGAGCCCGATTCCACGACGCCCAAGGCCTACGTGCTGCTGGCGAAGACGCTGGATCAGGTCGATCGGGTGGCGCTGGTGCATTTCACGCTGCGGCAGAAGACGCGGCTGGCGGCGCTGCGGGTGCGGGACGGGGTGCTGGTGTTGCAGACGCTGTTGTGGCCGGACGAGGTGCGCGCGGCCGAATTCGAATCGCTCGATGATGCCGCCGCACCGCGATCGCAGGAGGTCGCGATGGCGCAGACTCTGGTCGACAGCATGTCGGAGGATTTCGATCCCGATCAATACACCGACGAATATCAGATCGAGCTGAAGAAGCTGCTCGACGAGGCCATCGAATCCGGATCCGACCGCGTCACCCGCCACGAGGAGGCCGAACCGGCGCAGATGGATGCCGAGGTGGTCGATCTGGTGGCGGCGTTGCAGCGCAGCCTCGAAGCCACCGGCCGCGGTGGGGAATCGGGCAAGTCCGGCCGGGGCCGCGCCTCGAAATCCGCCGCCAAGTCGACCGCGAAGGCGACCACCAAGCGGGCCGCGTCGAAATCCACCGGTACCAAATCGGCGAGCAAGTCGACTGCGAAGAAGGCGGCACCCAAGGCCGCCAAACAGACCCGCAAGGGAGCCTAGGCACCGATTCCGGCGGCGTCGCGGAATCAGGCAATCGTGAGATATCCGACTGTTCGGCGCGCCCATTACGCGCGGGTCGGCCATACTTTGGCGGGGCCTGGCGGTTACCGTACGGTGCAATCACAGTTCGACCCGGTCGGGGCCCGGATCGTCCCCGTACCACCAGCTTCCGGAGGAACCACATATGACCAACCCGTCGGACCCGAACGGCCCGTACGGCCGGCCGGGGCAACCGGGCTACGGGTATCAGCCCGCCGGCCCGCAGCCGGGCTACGGCGCACCCCCGCCGGGTTACGGCGCGCCGCCGCCCGGATATGCCGCTCCCCCACCGGGTTACGGTACACCGGCTCCGGGATACGGTGCGGCACAACCGAATTACGGTGCTCCGGGAGCGGGCTACCCACCGGCCGGGCCGGGGTACGGCTATCAGCAACCGGGATTCGGGCCGCCCGCACCCTACGCGCACTGGTTCGCGCGCGTCGGCGGGTATCTCATCGATGCGCTGATCGTCGGTGTGCCGCTGGCCATCCTGTACGGACTCGCGTTCGGGCTCGGTAGCAAGGACGTGGACTGCTCGTTCGACGACGACACCTACGGCTCCTCATACTCCTACTCCACCAGTACGTGCACGAGCGGTGGCCTGACCGCCGTCGGCATCATCCTGGTGCTCCTGGCCATAGTGGTGGGGCTGGGTCTCGGACTGTGGCTCATCTACCAGGAAGGCACCACCGGTCAGACGCCCGGTAAGAAGGTCGTCGGCATCCGCGTGATCAAGGAAGCCGACGGTCAGGTGCTGGGCTTCGGTATGGCCTTCGTGCGCAAGCTCTGCCACATTCTCGACAACGCTCTGTGCGGCCTCGGCTATCTGTGGCCGCTGTGGGACGAGAAGAACCAGACCTTCGCCGACAAGATCGTCGGCACCATCGTGGTGCAGGCTCAGAAGTAGCGTCGCTGACCAGCACTGTCACGGCCCCGCGGTTCCCTCCAGGACGCGGGGCCGTTTCGTGTGGCGAGCGCCGATGCCGGACGGCCTCACACGCCCTTGGGCGCGTGAGCGGACATGAAGCCGAACAGATAGCCCGCTACTCGCCGCATCTGAATCTCCTCCGCTCCCTCGGTGATTCGGTAGCGGCGGTGGTGGCGGTAGATGTGTTCGAACGGCTGGTGGCGCGAATAGCCGAGGCCGCCGTACACCTGCATGGCGCGATCGGCCGCCTCGCAACACAATCGGTTGGCCCAGTAGTTGCACATCGACACCTGCTCGGAGGCGGCGAAGGTGCCGTGGCGATCCATGGTCCACGCGGTTTTGTGGATCAGCGTGCGCAGCATCTCGCATTGGGTGTGCAATTCGACCAGCGGGAATTGGATCGCCTGATTGTCGGCGAGCGGTTTACCGAAGGGCTTGCGCTCCTTGGCATATGCCACGGCCCGGTCGATGCAGTATTGCGCGGCTCCGAGACTCGACGCCGCCTGGCGAATCCGGTTCTCGTTGAAGAAATGCTGGACCACCGCCAGCCCGCGGCCCTCGGGACCGAAGACGGCGTCGGCGCCGACGCGCACGTCGCGCAGGGTGACGCGCCCGTGGTCGGTGGGCATGTTGAAGGTCCACAGATATTCCTCGACCGTGAATCCACGGGTCTCGGGCGGCACCAGGAATGCGGTGATGCCCCTGCCGTCCCCCGCGTCGCCGGCGGTGCGCGCGAAGATCAGATCGGCGTCGGCGGTGTGAATGCCGGTATTCCAGGTCTTCTCGCCGTTGATCACCCAGCCGTCGCCGTCGCGCACCGCGCGAGTGTCCATATGGGTGGCGTCGGAACCGTGTTCGGGCTCGGTGATGCCGAAGGCGAAGAATTTCGTGCCCGCCGCCAGGCCCTCCACCCATTCCGCTTGCTGTTGGGGGGAACCGTATTCCAGCATCAGCAGCAGGCCCACATTGTTGGCGACCACGGCGTGTTCGTTCTGCAGATCGCAGTGCAGGCCCAGACCGCGGCGGGCGAGGTGTTCGCGAATGACGGCCATATCGAGATTGGTGCCGCCGCGGCCGCCGAATGCGGGCGGGAACGCGTAGCGGTAGTGCCCGGCGGCGTCGGCGCGGCGGCGGGTCTCGGCGAGCAGATCCTCCCAGTCGGTGCTCGGCAGCCCGCCGCGGTCCCAGTCGGTGCGGGCGTCTTCACGGCGGTGGTCGAAGAAGCGGATGTTGTCGTTCTCGCGTTCGAGCGGCACGATCTCGCGGTCGATGAAGGCATCCAGTTCGGCCAGATAGTCGCTGAGCTCCCGGGGAATGTCGAAATCCACTGCTGCTCCTACCGTTTCGGCCGGTCCGGCGATTCGGCCCTCACGATATCGCGCAGCATGCCTTCTCGGAGCGGGACGGACCCGGACATCGGTGACCGAGCGCGAAACAGCGGGAAAAACGACGGCGGCCGACCTGACATGCAGGTCGGCCGCCGTCGGTGCGAACGATCAGTGCGCGTTCGCGGTGCAACTGGTCAGGGCTATGGTCGCCGGGCGCGGGCTCGCACTCCCCAAGTCGGGGAACGGCGGTGCGCTCGGCCCGAGGAAATCCCTCGCCTGCTTCTCGGCCTCGATCTGGGTCGGACCCCAGCCCACCGCGATCCGGCCGTCCGCTCCCTGGGCGACAGCACCGCAGCCGTTGCTGAAATCCAAGATGACGCGGCAGTCACCGCGACCGCAATGCGCTCGGGCCGCGGCATCCGCGCTGGGCGCGTCGGCGAAGTTGGTGGCCGCGGCCACCACGCCGCTGCTGTCGGAGTAGGCGATCGCACCGTGCAGATCACCGTCGGCCTGAGCCGAACCGGCGGCACCGGCCACCGCGAAACCCGCACCGGCCACCGCCGCGACGGCCGCCGAGCGGACACGCCGGGAAAACATCTGGGACATCCGTGAATCCACCCCGTTCAAGTCTGCGTACTGGACGCAGGCGATCCTGCTCCACAGCGGCCTCGGATGTCCACTTCGCCCCCTACCCGGTGGCGAGAATCAGACCGTGAAGCCCAGGGCGCGCAGCTGCTCGCGGCCGTCGTCGGTGATCTTGTCCGGACCCCACGGCGGCATCCAGACCCAGTTGATCTTCAGATCCTCCACCAACCCGCTGCGCACCAGCGCGTTTCGCGACTGGTCCTCGATCACGTCGGTGAGCGGGCAGGCCGCGGAGGTGAGGGTCATGTCGAGGACGGCCACCTCCTCCTCGAGCCGCATCCCGTAGACCAGCCCCAGGTCCACGACATTGATGCCGAGTTCGGGGTCGACGACGTCACGCATCGCCTCCTCCATGTCCTCGAGCAACGCGACCTGCTCCTGGGAGAGTTCGGCGTCGGTGTTCGGCTGTTCGGTTGCCGGCGTCTCAGTCATGAGCTTCCCCATTTCCGGCGGACCCGTTGCCCATGGTCCGCTTGGTCTCTTCGGCCGAGGTGATCCGCACCACGGCATCCTTGAACGCCATCCAGCCCAGCAGGGCACATTTCACCCGGGCCGGGTACTTCGACACACCGGCCAGCGCGATGCCGTCGCCGATCACGTCCTCGTCACCCTCGACCGTGCCGCGGCTGGAGATCATCTCGCTGTAGGAGTCGACCACCTTCAGCGCCTGCTGCACGGGCTGGCCGATGACCTGATCGGTGAGGATCGAGGTGGCGGCCTGGCTGATCGAGCAGCCCTGCCCGTCGTAGGACACGTCGGCGACATCGCCGTTGTCGTCGATGTGTACCCGCAGGGTCACCTCGTCACCGCAGGTCGGGTTGACGTGATGCACCTCCGCACCGAACGGCTCCCGCAGTCCGCGGTGGTGCGGATGCTTGTAGTGGTCCAGGATCACTTCCTGGTACATCTGTTCCATTCGCATTGCGAAATCTCACGCCCCGTTCACTGGTCGCTCGCGCTCGCCGGATTCAACGGTCGGCCACCCCGAAGAATTTCTGTGCCTTACGGACCGCAGCCACCAGCGCCTCCACCTCGTCCAGCGTGTTGTAGACCGCGAAGGAGGCCCGGGCGGTGGCGGGTACACCGAGGCGGCGCATCAGCGGCCAGGCGCAATGGTGCCCGACGCGGATGGCGACACCCTCGTCGTCCAGGATCTGGCCCACGTCGTGCGGGTGGATTCCGTCGACCACGAACGACACCGCGCCACCGCGGTCCACGTTCTCGGTCGGCCCCACGATGTGCACGCCGTCGATCGCGCCGAGCCCCTCCAGGGCGGCGCCGACCAGCGTATGTTCGTGTGCGGCAACGGCTTCCATCCCGATCTCGTCGAGATACCGCACGGCCGCACCCAATCCGACCACCTGCGAGGTCATCGGCACACCGGCCTCGAACCGCTGCGGCGGCGCCGCGTAGGTGGTCGCCTCCATGGTCACCGTCTCGATCATCGACCCACCGGTGATGAACGGCGGGGTCTCCTCGAGCAGGGCGTAGCGGCCGTAGAGCACGCCGACACCGGACGGACCCAGCATCTTGTGCCCGGAGAACGCGGCGAAGTCGACGCCGAGTTCACGGAAGTTCACCGGCATGTGCGGGACCGACTGGCAGGCGTCGAGCACCACCAGCGCGCCGACCGCCTTGGCGCGGCGCACCATCTCGTGCACGTCGGCGACCGCACCGGTCACATTCGACTGGTGGGTGAACGCGACGACCTTGGTCGCGGGCGTCAGCTCCAGCGAATCCAGGTCGATACGCCCGTCGTCGGTGATGCCGTACCACTTCAGCGTGGCACCGGTGCGACGCGCGAGTTCCTGCCACGGAACGAGATTCGCGTGATGCTCCAGTTCGGTGATCACGATCTCGTCGCCCGGTCCCACGTGGTACGGGAAGCGGTCGTCGGAGAACGAATACGTCACCAGGTTCAGCGATTCGGTCGCGTTCTTGGTGAACACGATCTCGTTCGCCTCCACGCCGACGAAGCGCGCGATATCGGCCCGTGCGCCCTCGTAGGCGTCGGTCGCTTCCTCGGCGAGCTGATGCGCGCCGCGGTGCACGGCGGCATTGGTGTGGGTGAGGAATTCGCGTTCGGCGTCCAGGACGGCCAGCGGTCGCTGCGAGGTGGCCCCGGAATCCAGGTACACCAACGGTTTTCCGTCACGCACCGTCCGGTTCAGGATCGGGAAATCGGCCCGGATCCTGGCGACGTCGAGTGTGCGTGTCACAGCGGTCATATCAGGCTCCCGCGGTCGCGGTCTGTGTGAAGCGGACGTAGCCGTTGGCGTCGAGTTCGTCGGCCAGCTCGGAGCCGCCCTCGGCCACGATGCGGCCGCCCACGAACACGTGCACGAACTGCGGCTGGATGTAGCGCAGGATCCGGGTGTAGTGGGTGATCAGCAGGACGCCGCCGTTCTCCCGTTCCTTGTAGCGGTTGACGCCCTCGGAGACGATGCGCAGCGCGTCGACGTCCAGACCGGAGTCGGTCTCGTCGAGTATGGCGATCTTCGGCTTGAGCAGGCCCAGCTGCAGGATCTCGTGGCGCTTCTTCTCACCGCCGGAGAAGCCCTCGTTGACGCTGCGGTCGGCGAAGGCGGCGTCGATCTCCAGCTCGCCCATCGACTCCTTGACTTCCTTGACCCAGTGGCGAAGCTTGGGAGCCTCGCCGCGTACGGCGGTCGCGGCGGTGCGCAGGAAGTTCGACATGGACACACCCGGCACCTCGACCGGGTACTGCATGGCCAGGAACAGGCCGGCGCGGGCGCGCTCGTCGACGGACATGGCCAGCACGTCCTCGCCGTCGAGTGTGATCGAGCCCTGGGTCACGGTGTACTTGGGGTGACCGGCGATGGCGTAGGACAGGGTGGACTTGCCGGAGCCGTTGGGGCCCATGATGGCGTGGGTCTCGCCCGACTTCACGGTGAGGTTCACGCCCTTGAGGATCTTGATGGGCTCGCCGTTCTCGTCCGGATTGGCGACTTCGGCGTGCAGGTCCTTGATTTCGAGGGTGGTCATTGCATTCCTTCTGGGCTGGTGGAGGTTTCGGGCTGCCGGGACGCGCCGATGCTAGGCACCGATGGCGGCGAGTTCGGCCTCGATGGCCGACTCCAGCCGCTCCCGGATCTCGACGACCGCGATCTTCTGGATGATCTCGTGGAAGAAACCACGCACCACAAGGCGGCGGGCGGCATCCTCCGGAATTCCGCGAGCACGCAGATAGAACAGTTGCTCGTCATCGAAACGCCCCGTGGCCGACGCGTGTCCGGCGCCGATGATCTCGCCGGTCTCGATCTCGAGGTTGGGCACCGAATCGGCGCGCGCGCCGTCGGTGAGCACCAGATTGCGATTGGCCTCGTAGGTGTCGGTACCTTCGGCCTCGGCGCGGATCAGCACGTCGCCGACCCAGACGGTGCGCGCATCGGGCTTGGCCGAACTCGGATCGCCCTGCAGCGCACCCTTGTACAGCACGTTGGACTTGCAGTGCGGCTGCGCGTGGTCGACCAGCAGGCGCTGTTCGAAATGCTGCCCGTCGTCGGCGAAGTACAGGCCCAGCAGTTCGGCGTCGCCGCCGGGACCGTCGTAACGCACGGTCGCCGTCAGCCGCACCAGCTCTCCGCCGAGGGTCACGTCGGTGTGCCGCAGGACGGCATCGCGCCCCAGCTTGGCGTGATGGGCGGTGACGTGCACGGCGTCGTCGGCCCAGTCCTGGACCGCGACCACGGTCAGCTTGGCGCTGTCACCGAGCACGAACTCGACGTTCTCCGCGTAGGTTCCGCTGCCGCGCTGGTCGATGACCACCGTCGCGACCGCGAAATTGCCGAGCCGGATCTGCAGATGACCGAACGCCGTCTTGTCCGCGCCGGGGCCGGTGACCCGGACGACGACCGGACGGCCGACCTCCGTCTCGGCGCCGACCGACACCACGGTCGCCTGCTCGAAACCCGAATAGGCTTGAGCGGCAACACGATCGGTGGGCACGCCGCCCTCGCCGAGGCGCTCGTCGTCCCGGCCGACGGTCTCCACCGTCACACCGTCGATGGCGGCGCCGTCGACAGCGGCGACCTCGATACCGGCCCGGCCGTCGCGCACCGCGGTGCCGTCGTGCAGACCACGCAGCCGGCGCAGCGGAGTGAACCGCCAGGCCTCGTCGTGTGCCGAGGGCACCTCGAAGGCGGCCACGTCGAACGAGGCGAACAGCTCACCCTTGTTGACGGCCGGGATACGGGCCTCGCCCGCGACAGCCACATTCTCGACCGGCATCAGCCGACCGCTCCTTCCATCTGCAGCTCGATGAGCCGGTTCAGTTCCAGCGCGTATTCCATCGGCAGTTCCTTGGCGATGGGCTCGACGAAGCCGCGCACCACCATCGCCATCGCCTCGTCCTCGGTCATGCCGCGGCTCATCAGGTAGAACAGCTGATCTTCCGACACCTTGGACACGGTGGCCTCGTGGCCCATCGTCACGTCGTCCTCGCGGATGTCGACGTAGGGGTAGGTGTCGGAGCGGCTGATCGTATCCACCAGCAGCGCATCGCATTTCACGGTCGACTTGGAGCCGTGCGCGCCCTTGTTGACCTGGACCAGGCCGCGGTAGGACGCCCGGCCGCCGCCGCGCGCCACCGACTTCGACACGATGGTCGAGGAGGTGTGCGGCGCCAGATGCAGCATCTTCGAGCCGGTGTCCTGGTGCTGGCCCTCGCCCGCGAAGGCCACCGACAGCACCTCACCCTTGGCGTACTCGCCGGTCATCCAGACCGCGGGGTACTTCATGGTGACCTTGGAGCCGATATTGCCGTCGATCCATTCCATGGTCGCGCCCGCCTCGGCCTTGGCCCGCTTGGTGACCAGGTTGTAGACGTTGTTCGACCAGTTCTGGATGGTGGTGTAGCGGCAGCGGCCGCCCTTCTTCACGATGATCTCCACGACCGCCGAGTGCAGCGAGTCGGACTTGTAGATCGGCGCGGTACAACCCTCGACGTAGTGCACGTAGGCGCCCTCGTCGACGATGATCAGGGTGCGCTCGAACTGGCCCATGTTCTCGGTGTTGATCCGGAAGTAGGCCTGCAGCGGGATGTCGACGTGCACGCCCGGCGGCACGTAGATGAAGGAGCCACCCGACCACACGGCGGTGTTCAGCGCGGAGAACTTGTTGTCACCGGCCGGAATCACCGAGCCGAAGTACCGCTGGAAGATCTCCGGGTGCTCGCGCAGGCCGGTGTCGGTGTCGAGGAAGATCACGCCCTGGGCCTCGAGGTCCTCGCGGATCTGGTGGTAGACGACCTCCGACTCGTACTGCGCGGCCACACCCGCCACCAGGCGCTGCTTCTCCGCCTCCGGGATGCCCAGCTTGTCGTAGGTGTTCTTGATGTCCTCGGGCAGATCTTCCCAGCTCTCGGCCTGCTTCTCGGTCGAGCGCACGAAGTACTTGATGTTGTCGAAGTCGATGCCCTCGAGGTTGGAGCCCCAGCTCGGCATCGGCTTGCGGTCGAAGATGCGCAGTGCCTTGAGGCGGGCGTCCAGCATCCACTCGGGCTCGTTCTTCTTCGCCGAGATGTCGCGCACGACGTCCTCGGACAGGCCGCGCTTGGCGCTGGCGCCGGCGATATCCGAATCCGCCCAGCCGTAGCCGTAGGTACCCAGCGAGGCGATGGTCTCCTCTTGGGTCAGGGGCTGGTTCTGGGGCGCATCGGATTCACGGCTCGCCGCGGTGGTCGACGTCATTCGGCACTCCTTCCGGAGTCGTTTCGAGCTGCCGCTGCGGGCTGTGCAACGGCGCGGGTGGCGGGCTGAGCATTGCTCGTCGGGGGATTGCTCGTCGGGGGAACGGACAGGGGTACGTGGGTGGTGCAGGCGCAGTCACCGTTGGCGATGGTCGCGAGCCGCTGCACGTGGGTTCCGAGCAGCTCGCGAAATGCCTCGAGTTCGGCGGCGCACAGCTCCGGGAACTCCTCGGCCACATGCGAGACCGGGCAGTGATGCTGGCATATCTGGACGCCGGAGCCGACCTTGCGGGTGGTGGCGGCGAATCCGGCGTCGCTGAACGCCTCGGCGATCTCCTCCGCCTTCTCCGAGGTGGCGGCCGGGGTGTGCTGAGCCAGGCGATCGATACCGGCGACGATCACACCGACGCGGCGGCGAGCGAATTCCATGATCGCGTTCTCGCCGCCGATCTCGCGCAGCTGCCGCATCGCGGCTCCCGCCAGATCGTCGTAGGCGTGGCCGAGCCGGCCACGACCCGCGGCGGTCAGCTGGAACTGCTTGGCGGGACGACCGCGGCCCTGCTGCTGCCACGGCGCCGAGCGCATGGCCCGGGCTTCGCCGGATTCGATCAGCGCGTCGAGATGACGACGCACACCGGCCGGGCTCAGTCCCAGCCGCTGCCCGATAGCCGTCGCGGTGATCGGCCCCTCCTCCAGCAGCAGCTGGACGACGGCCGCGCGAGTATGACCCTCACCGGCGGCGGCCGCGGGCGCGACGGAAGGCCGGGCGCCCTGCTGACGCTCGGTATTCACCTCGTTCTCCCGCAAACCCACGGTTTTCACAACATCAGTGTGACGGAATTATTTCCCGCATTCTAGTAAGGGTGCCCTGAATCTCTCCCGGATACGGCTCCGACCTGGGCATCGACCCCCGGTGCAATATGTCACGGTCCGCGTCGCGACGTTGCGGTCGGCCCGGCGTCCACCCCGGCTAGGCTTGACCTCCGTGGCGGTTGTGGAAGGCGCATGGCGTAGGAGCATCGAGATCGGACGCCGGGCCCTGGGCCTGGACGTCCCGCCCGCCGATCACACCATCGCGGTGCTACACACCGTCGAAGCCGACGCCCCGGGGCTCGACAGCCGGGAAACCGCGCAGTTCAAGCGCATTCGGCTGCTCGGCGCCACCGGCTCGGTACTCATGGCGATCAGCGCGCTGGGCGTCGCCGCCCAGCCGGTGCTGCAGAATCCGGTCTCCGGAGTCCGGGTGATCGGCGTCTTCGCGCGCTGGCAGACCTCGTCGCTGGCGCTGTGCATGATCGGCACGGTCTTCGTGGTGATGGCGTGGCTTCTGCTGGGCCGCTTCGCCGTCGGCGGATTCGGCGGCTCGCCGGTCCATCGGCTCAGCCGTTCCCAGCTCGATCGCACGCTGCTGCTGTGGATCATCCCGCTGTCGGTGGCGCCGCCGCTGTTCTCCAACGACGTCTATTCCTATCTCGCACAGGGCGAGATCGCGGCCCGTGGCCTCGATCCGTACGCGGTCGGCCCGGCCAGCGGCCTGGGCTTGCACAACGTGCTGACCTACAACGTGCCCAACATCTGGCGCGACACTCCCGCCCCGTACGGACCGTTGTTCGTCTGGATGGGCCGTGGGATCGCGCATGTGACCGGCGACAACATCATCGTCGGGGTGTGGGCGCATCGGTTGCTGGCATTGGCCGGGGTGGCTCTGATCGTCTGGGCGCTGCCGCGCCTGTCGCGACGCTGCGGAGTGGCGCCGGTCAGCGCCCTGTGGCTGGGCGCGGCCAATCCGCTGGTGCTTTTCCATCTGGTCGGCGGCGTGCACAACGAAGCCTTGATGCTGGGCCTGATGCTGGCGGGGGTGGAGTTCTGCCTGCGCGCGCTGGCCACCGAGCACACCCCCGGGCTCGGCGGGTTCGACCAGCGCGGCTGGCTCCTGCTGACCTTCGGCACCGTGGTGATCACGCTATCGTCGGCGGTGAAGATCCCCTCGATCATCGCGCTCGGATTCGTGGGCATGGCCCTGGCCCGGCGCTGGGGGCGCGGCTGGCGACCGCTGCTGGCCGCCGCGGCGGTCCTCGGCGCTATCACCGTGGTCACCACGTTGTTCGTCAGTTACACCTCCGGGCTCGGTTTCGGCTGGACACACACTCTCAATGCCGCCAGCACCGTGCGCAGCTGGATGTCGCTGCCCACGGCGATCGGCATCATCACCGGATTCGGCGGCGTGCTGCTGGGCCTGGGCGACCACACCACTGCGCTGCTGAGCATCACCCGCCCGATCGCGGCTGTCGTGGCGGGGCTGATCACCATGCGCATGCTCATCGCCACCTGGACCGGGCGGTTGCAGCCGGTCGGCGCGATGGGTGTGTCGCTCGCGGCGATAGTGCTGCTGTTCCCGGTGGTGCAGCCGTGGTATCTGCTGTGGGCGATCATGCCGCTCGCGGCGTGGGCGACCACTCCCGCGTTCCGGGTCCCCGCCGTCGTGTTCTCCGCGGTCGTGAGCGTGATCCTGATGCCGCGCGGCGCGGATTTCGGAGTCTTCCAGATCATCGAGGCGGCGGTCGCCGTGGTCATCGTCGCGCTCGGATTCATCGCCGTGACCCGGAACCTGCTGCCGTGGCGCAATCGGACAGGGGTGTCTGCTCCGTCACAGCCGGGCCCGGCATACGGTGTCTCATCGTGAGCGCAGCCTCGGAACCCGCTGTCTGTATCGACGGTGTCGTCAAACGCTACGGCGACACCACCGCCGTGGACGGGGTCGCTTTCGAGGTCGGACGGGCGGAGGTGCTGGCGCTCCTGGGCCCCAACGGCGCCGGCAAGACCACCACCGTCGAAATGTGTGAGGGGTTCCTGTCCCCCGACGCCGGTTCGGTGCGGGTGCTCGGGCTCGATCCGGTCGCCGATTCCGATCGCCTGCGCCCGCGCATCGGCGTGATGCTGCAGGGCGGCGGGGCCTATCCCGGCTCGCGCGCCGGCGAGATGCTCGATCTGGTCGCCTCCTACACCGCCGATCCGCTCGATCCGCAGTGGCTGCTCGACACCTTGGGCCTGCACGACGCCCGCCGCACCCCGTATCGGCGGCTGTCCGGCGGTCAGCAGCAGCGCCTCGCGCTGGCGTGCGCGCTGGTGGGACGGCCCGAACTGGTTTTCCTCGACGAGCCCACGGCCGGAATGGACGCCCAGGCCCGGCATCTGGTGTGGGAGCTCATCGACGCGCTGCGCCGCGACGGCGTCGGCATTCTGCTCACCACGCACATGATGGACGAGGCCGAACAGCTCGCCGACCGGCTGGTGATCATCGATCACGGCCGCATCGTCGCCGCCGGCACCCCGGCCGAGGTGACCTCCGCCGGCGCCGAGGGGCAGCTTCGTTTCAGTGCGCCACCGAAACTCGATCTGTCGCTGCTGGAAAGCGCACTGCCGGAAGGGTTCGCACCCAGCGAGACCGCGCCCGGCTCCTATCTGCTGTGCGGCGACATCACCCCGCAGGTGCTGGCCACCGTGACCGCCTGGTGCGCACGAATCGACGTGCTGCCCACCGATATTCGCATCGACCAGCGCCGCCTGGAGGATGTGTTCCTCGAACTGACCGGACGGGAGCTGCGCGGATGACCCGGACCGCCCCTCGTTTCACCCCCGGCACCTTCAGCCCCGCGCCGCGACCGGCTCCGCGCCTGGCCATGCTGGCCGCGCAGACCCGCATGGAGCTGATCCTGTTGCTGCGCAACGGCGAACAGCTCCTGCTGACCATGTTCATTCCGATCACGCTGCTGATCGGGCTGACTCTGCTGCCGCTGGGCTCGAGCCTCGGCGAACACCACAAGGTCGACCGGATCGTGCCGGCGGTGATGATGGTGGCGATCATGTCCACCGCGTTCACCGGCCAGGCCATCGCCGTCGGATTCGACCGCCGTTACGGTGCGCTGAAACGCTTGGGCGCCACGGCATTACCCCGTTGGGGCATCGTCGGCGGCAAATGCGCGGCGGTGCTGATCGTGGTGGTCCTGCAATCGGTTCTGCTCGGCCTGATCGGCGTCGCGCTGGGCTGGCGGCCCGGGATCGGCGGGCTGGCGCTGGGCGCGCTCGTCATCGCGCTCGGCACGGCGACCTTCGTCGCGATGGGACTGCTGCTGGGCGGCACCCTGAAGGCCGAGATCGTGCTCGCGCTGGCGAATATCCTGTGGTTTGTGATGCTGGGGGTGGCGAGCCTGGTCTTCGCCTCGGACAACCTCCCGCACGCGGTGACGCTGATCGCGCGACTGATCCCCTCGGGAGCGCTGGCCGAGGCGCTGGACCAGGCGCTGCACACCAGCGTGGACTGGTACGGCATCGCGGTGCTCGTGGTGTGGGGCGTGGTGACGGGCTGGCTGGCGACACGCTGGTTCCGCTTCGACTGAACGACCGCGATGCCGACTCCGATGTGACGGCAACGACACAACGTAGTAGCCCCCGTGCGGGCGCGGATCCGGCTGCGTCTACCATCGTTTCGTGCTGTCCCGCGCGTTTGTGCGACTCGTCGACTTTCTGCCGCTGCCCTCCCTGCGGGTGCAGCGCATCATCGCGTTGGCGGTGATCCTGTCCCAGGCGGGCATCTCGGTGACCGGCGCGATCGTGCGCGTCACCTCCTCCGGCCTCGGCTGCCCGACCTGGCCGCAATGCTTCCCCGGCAGTTTCACACCCACCGCCCACGCCGAAGTTCCGGCGCTCCACCAGGCGGTCGAATTCTCCAATCGCATGCTCACCTTCGCGGTGACGCTGTGCGCGGCGCTGATCGTGCTCGCCGTGGTCCGGGCGCGGCGGCGGCGCGAGGTCGTGGTCTATGCCTGGCTGATGCCCGGCGGCACCGTGTTGCAGGCCGTGATCGGCGGAATCACCGTGCGCAGCGGATTGCTGTGGTGGACGGTGTCGGTCCACCTGCTGGCCTCGATGCTGATGGTGTGGCTGGCGACGCTGCTGTTCGCCAAGGTCGGTGAACCCGACGACGGGGTCGACGTCGTCCAGGTCCCGGCACCGCTGCGCTGGCTGACCGCACTGAGCGCGGTCGCGATGACCGGCACCCTCATCGCCGGCACCCTGGTGACTGGCGCGGGACCGCACGCCGGGGACAAGAGCACCGAACGGCCGGTGGCACGCCTGCAGATCGAGATCGTCACCCTGGTGCACGCCCACGCCGAATTGCTCGTGGCGTATCTGGCGTTGCTGGTCGGCCTCGGCTTCGGACTGGCCGCGGTGGGTATGACCCGCGCGATCCGGGTGCGTCTGATCGTGGTGATCGCCACGGTCTGCGCCCAGGCGCTCATCGGCATCGTCCAATACTTCACGCACGTTCCCGCGGCGCTGGTGGTCTTCCACGTCGGCGGCGCCACCGCGTGCATCGTCGCGACGGCCGCGTTGTGGGCCTCGATGCGCACCCGCGAACAGGTCACCGCACCCGCCCCCGAAGCAGCCGCCCGCGCTGCGTGAACCGGGCGCGCACGCTGCCGTCGTCATGCCCGGCCGCGCGGACTCCTGCCTTCGCTGAGCGAGTGCACTACGCCGGTGTCCGACCGAGTGCGTCCCAATCGCGGATCGCGGCGCAACTGCGACGCGCCATCGCGGCGAACATCTCGTCCCCGCGCGGCGTGACCGTGCCGTAGGCAGCGCCGAACACCGCCACCAGCGGCCCCTGCACCAGGGCGAAACCGTAGTCGCGCCGGCACTGATCCAGTGTGTAATCGCCGACGCCGTGGGAACACAATGCGCGCCAATAGGTTTCGATGATGGAGTCCTCGTGCGCACGCCGGAGGTCCGGTTCGAGACCGGTGGCGACGAAATACGACAGATCACGCGCCGGCAATCCGAGACCGAGCGTCTGCCAGTCCAGCGCCCACACCTCGACCTCGCCACTGTCATCGGAGAACATCAGATTGTCCAAGCGGTAATCGCCGTGGACGGGCGCGAAACGATCGGGCGCCGCCAGCAGCCAGTCGGCGATGCCGGGAACACAGGCGCGCAAGGTGTCGCGGTCGGCCGGGGACAGCCGCTGTCCCAGGCGCTCGAGGAAGACCTCCGTCGCCGGACCGTACAACTCCGACAAGGCCTGCGCCTCGGCCGCACCGTTGAAGTTCAGCCCGTCGATCGCCGACAAGCCGGGATCGCACCAGCGGGGACCGTGCAGTGCCGCCAGATTCCGGACCGCCGCATTCGCCTGCGCCACCGTGCATCCCGCGATCTGATCGCCCTGGCGCGCCGGCGCGAGATCGTCGAGCAGCAGGGTGAATTCCGCTCCGTCACCGGCGAATTCGGCGAAATGGCAGGTGGGCACCCGCACCGAGACGGTGGGTGCGATCTCGCGGTAGAAGCGGATCTCCTGCCGATAGGCGCCCGCGACCATGGCACGCGCGGCCGGGTCGGCGGCGGGCAGTTTCGCCATCAACCGCGCGGGTGCCGATTCGCCGTCGATCTCGAGCCGGAACACCGAACCCATCTGCCCGGTGCCCACGGGCGTCGCGGTGACCGCGCGCACCGGCGTCGACAGCGCCCGGCTCAACCACTGTGGGGTGATCCGCTCGGCGTCCACCAGGACCTCCGCCATTGCCGTCATCCGCGGACTCCCTTCACCCGGACACAATGCCGGATATGTGTCCGGGACAGTAACACGGCCGGGCGGCTCGGATATCGGAATGCGGGAGGCGGATGATGCGGTCACCGCCCACCCAGGCCGCGCGCTCACCGACGATCGCGGCCGGATATCGAGCGAACCCGGCCGGACCCTGGCGATCCGGTCCGCCTCGCACGCGACATAATTTCCTCATGCCGACCTACGCCTACCGCTGCCGGGAATGCACGGAATCGTTCGAACTGACCCGGCCGATGAGCGAATCCGGCGACCCGGCGGTCTGCCCGGGTGGCCACCGCGACACCGTCAAACTGCTCACCACGGTCGCCCTGACCGGCAAGGCCGCCGGGTCGGGCGCACCGTCCGCACCCCCGCCCGTCCGGCGGCGGTTGCTGCGGTGGCGGCTGCTGCGGCTGATCGCGATCAGACGCGGTCGGCGATCAGCGCGCGTCCCAATCCGTAGGCCCGGGACTGCCGGGCCGGCACGCCGAGCCGGCGCGCCGCCTCGATCAGCTCGACGTCCGCGGTGACTGTGAGCCCGTAACGCGTTGCCAGCGCGGCCATTTCCGCGGGCCACCACGCCGACACGTGCGGTTCGTCGGCGAGCGGGTCCCGGGCGCCGGCCAGCTTGCTGTACAGACGCATACCGGCACGACCGAGTGCGGCGAAGCGGTTCGGAGTGGGATAGGTCGCGATCAATCGGCTGCCGTTCGCGCTGCGCGCGGCGACGACGGCCAGCGTCGATTCGACCTGGGGCTGGGTGAGATACGGCAGGACGCCCTCCCACACCCAGGTGGTCGTCGCGTCCGCCCGATGGCCCGCCTCGGCCAGGCGCGCCCCCAGGTCGTCGCGGCCGAATTCCACCGGCACATAGGTCAGCGACTTCGCGGCCGGAACCAGCGCCCCGACCCGTGCGCGCTTATCCCGTTGCGAGGCAGGATGATCCACCTCGAAGACATCAGCGGCGGGTTCGCTGGTCCGCCAGGCCCGTCCGTCGAGTCCGGCGCCGAGTAGGACCAGCTGCGCGGCCGACGCCTCACGGATCGCCTCGTCGATGACGACGGTGCGGGTGGCCAGCACAGCGGCCGTGGCCGTGAGCATCTCGAATTCGAGCCGCTCCCGCCAGCCGCCGGATGGCCGCGGTGCTCGCGCGCGCCGCACCGCCGCGCGTTCGTCGTCGTGAAGCAGTTGTGCCGCAATGGGATCCGAGAAGTGCCCGACCGCCAGTCGCCCGTCGGCCACCGCCCGGCCCTGACAGACCAGCACCGCGGTCCGGCTCGCCGCTTTATCCGTCACCTCGTCGATTATGGTCGGACGTCGCTCAGGCGGTGGCGTGCGGCCCGATCCATTCGGCGACACGCCGGTCGACTCCCCCGGTGGCCAGCTGACTCGCCAGCCAGGAGTTCACCGTCAGCGCGGTCGGCACATCGTTCTTCGGCAGCAGGAATACCTTGCCGAAGGAGTCGAACGGTGTCTCCGGATGCAGGACCCGCAGCTCGGGATGCTGCCGCACGCGATAGCGGCCCTCCACCGAATCGGTGACGAAGACATCAGCGTGACCGGCGGTGATCTGATCGAAAATGGTGACGTTGTCCGGCCATACCGTCAGCTGCGCATGCGGGAAATGCGTGCGGGCGAATTGTTCGTTGGTGCCGCCGCGATTGACGATCACCCGCACCTGCGGCTGATCGATCTGCTCGATCGTCGCGTACTTCCCGGCGTCGTCGGCACGCACGATCGGGGTCTTGCCGTCGGTGCCGTAGCTCAGCGAGAAGTCGGCGTAGGCGCGCCGGGCCGCGGCGTCGGAAATTCCGCCGACCGCGAGATCACAAGCGCGCGCGGCGAAATCGCCACCCATCGACGCCCATGTCGTCGGCACGAACCGCACCTGGCGCCCCAGCAGCTGTGCCATGTCGCGGACCAGGTCGATGTCGATGCCGCGGTAGCCGCCGTGGCCGTCGGTCACCGAATAGGGCGGATAGTCGCCGGTGGTGCACACCCGCACCGCCGCGGGGTCCTCGGCTCGCGCCGGAACGACCATCGTCAGGACCGCGGCCGCACCGGCCGTCGCGGCGGCGATCATCCGATGCCGCAGAGCCATCTCAGTTCTCGTTGCGCGCCTTCGGGAACCGGGTCTGACCGGCGACCCAGCCGGCCATCCGGGCCCAGTGCCCCTTCGCGGGCGTGGCGATCGAGCTCAGATCGCGATCCCAGTGCTCGGTTTCGGCGAGGCCGTCGACGGCCTCGACCACCGCCTTGGCGGTGGCCAGATCCGCGACGACCCGATCGCCGAGGACACCGTCGGCGCCGACGAGGGTGATGCGGACCCCGATGCGACCGATCGGCTGCAGCACGGCCGTACCCGAACCACCGTGGGCGGCGACGAACTTCTTGACCGACTCGACGACGGTGGACGACGGCGCGACCGGGGCCGCGGTGGCGGTTTCGCTCATGGCGTGGAGTTTACCGTCCGGTAGGGCCCGCCCGACCGCCCTATCGGTGTTCGCGGCACAGGAGGTGTAGAACTGAAAGCCATGCGCGCCATTCAGGTCAGCGAACACGGTGGTCCCGAAGTGCTCGTCGCGACCGAGGTCGACGACCCGGTCATCGGGCCGAATCAGCTGCTCGTCGATACCGAGGCGGCCGGTGTCAATTTCATCGACACCTACATCCGCACCGGCACCTATCCGCAGGCGGTTCCCTACATTCCGGGTTCCGAGGGCACGGGCGTGGTCGCCGAGGTCGGTTCCGAGGTGACCGAATTCACCGTCGGCGATCGGGTCGCGTGGGCGGCCGCGCCGGGTAGCTACGCGGAGAAGGTCGCCGTGGACGCCGCGGTGGCGGTGGCCGTCCCCGACGGGGTTACGGCGGCGGTGGCGGCCTCGGCACTGCTGCAGGGAATGACCGCGCACTACCTGATCGAGTCGGTGTACAAGCCGCAGCCCGGGGAGACGATTCTGGTTCACGCCGGCGCCGGTGGCGTCGGACTCCTGCTGACCCAGCTGGCCGCGGCCCGCGATATCCGCGTGATCACCACGGTGTCCACCGACGCGAAGGAAGAATTGTCCCGCGAGGCCGGCGCCGCGCATGTGCTGCGCTACGGCGACGACCTCGCCCAGCGGGTGCGCGACCTCACCGATGGGATCGGCGTGGCGGCGGTCTACGACGGGGTGGGCGCGGCGACGTTCGAGGCGAGCCTGGCGGCCTTGCGCATCCGCGGCATGTTGGCGCTGTTCGGCGCCGCCAGCGGTCAGGTGCCGCCGTTCGATCTGCAGCGGCTCAATCCGGCCGGTTCGCTGTTCGTCACCCGCCCGACGCTCGCGCACTACACCCGGGATCGCGACGAATTGACCTGGCGCGCAGGCGATGTTCTGAACGCCGTCGCCGACGGGACACTGCGGGTGCGAGTCGGCGCCGAATATCCGCTCACCGAGGCCGCGCAGGCGCATCGCGATCTGCAGGCCCGCAAGACCACCGGGTCGATCGTGCTGGTGCCCTGAGCGGTCAGTAGTCGCGACCGGTGAGCCCCCGGTAGACGAACCGGGTCAGCCCGACCACCGCCTGCTCGTCGTCGAGGGCGAGCACGCCCTCCTCCACCGCCTCCAGCAGCGCCCGCACCAGCAGGAACATCATCGCCACGCTGGCCTCGGCCGTGCTGGGCAGGCGGAGTCCGGCGGCCTCGAAACCGTCGACGTGGTCGACCACCTCGTCGAGTTGACCGGCGGTGAATCGACTGGTCAGCCGCGCGAAGTCCTCGTCGACGAGCGCCGCCTGCGTCACCGCCCGCAGCACCGGCCAATGCCGGCGCGCGTAGTGCCAGTACTGCTCGATATGGAATTCGACGGCCTGCGGCTTGGTGAAATCGGGATCGTGCGCGCCCGCCCCGGCGGAGGTGTCCCCTTCGGCCGCGAAGTCCTCCAGTAGCGCCTGGAGCAGCTGTTCCTTGCCGGCGAAGTGGTTGTAGAACGAGCCCGCCGACCGGCCGGCCGCCGCGGTGATGTCGGTGATCTTGGTGTTCAGGTAACCGCGCTCGGCGAACAGCCGCCGAGCGGCGTCCTTGAGCGCCTGCTCGGTTTCCGCGGACCGCTGCTTGCGACTGCCGGCCTGCTCTTGTCCGGTCGCCATCACCACCTCCTTGACTCCGGACATTATCAACCCGATACTGAATCAAAATTCACTGAAATCAGATTCAGTTAGAGGTTGTCATGACCCGTCCAGTTCTCATCGCCGGAGCAGGCCCGACCGGCCTCACGCTCGCCATCGACCTGGCCCGCCGCGGAATCGATGTACGCATCGAGGACAAGGCCACGACTCCGTTCAGCGGGTCCCGGGGCGACGGCATCCAGCCCCGCACGCTGGAGGTGTTCGACGATCTCGGCGTGCTCGACGCCGTCCTCGGCGCGGGAAGCCCCGCTCCGCTCATGCGCGCCTACCTCGACGGCACGCTGGTAGCCGAACGCCGGATGAGTGAATCCCGCGCGGCCGGCCCGGCCGTGCCGTATCCGAATCCGTGGGTGCTGGGCCAATCCGATACCGAGCGACTGCTGCGCGACCGCCTCGCCGAATTCGGTGTGCACGTCGAATTCGGCACCGCCCTGGCCGGTTTCACCCAGGACGCCGACGAGGTGCGGGCCACGCTGTCCGTGCCGGGCGGCACCGAAAACGTCGCGGCGCGATATCTGATCGGCGCGGATGGCGGCGCCGGAACCGTGCGGCGCACGCTGGGAATCCCGTTCGAGGGGACCACCGACGAGTCGATTCGCATGCTGCTCGGCGATGTCCCGGTCGACGCGCTCGATCACGACTTCGGATACTGGTTCGCCACCGCCGCGACACCCACCGCGGGTGTCGCGCTGACACCGCTGCCCGGCGGCCGGCTGTTCCAGTTCGCGGCCCCGCTCGGAGACGATCCGCGGCCGACCCGCGCGGTACTGCAGGAACGGCTGGATCGGGTGAGCGGGCGCACCGATCTCATCGTCGGGGAGCCGGTGTGGTCCACGGTGTGGCGGCCCAATATCCGGCTGGCGCAACGGTTCCGGTCCGGGCGCGTGTTCCTGGCGGGCGACGCGGCCCACGTGCATCCGCCCACCGGTGGGCAGGGGATGAACACCGGCATTCAGGACGCCTACAACCTGGGCTGGAAACTGGCCGCGGCGTTGAGCGGCGATCCCGGCCCGCTCGAGACCTACGAGTCCGAACGCCGGGCGGTCGCTCGGCGAGTGCTCGGCCTGAGTACGGCACTGCTCGACAAACACCTGGAGGGACACGAGGACGCGATGAATCGCGGCGCAGAGACCCATCAACTCGACATCAGCTATCGCGATGCGGCCGACACCGCCGGGCTCACCGCGGGCGACCGGGCGCCCGACGCCCCGCTGCGGCGCGATGACGGTAGTGCGCTGCGCCTGTTCGACCTGTTCCGGGGCCCGCACGCAACACGCCTGACATTCGGAGCACCGGCCGAGGCCACGGAAGTCGCCGGGGTGCGGGCGTATTCGATCGTCGCGCCCGGTCATCGGCTCGAACCCGGGCAATTGATCGCGGTCGACGGTCACGCCTTCACCGATTACGCGGCCACCGCGGGCACGCAGGTGCTCGTGCGCCCGGACGGATACCTCGCCTGGCATCGGCAGGGGTGACCCGCCGACGACCCGGGCGCACCGATGGTGGATGATCTGTGCTGCCGCCCAAGCCGATTCGCCCGCTTCGCCGTACCGTCGTACGGTGGTCGGGCGGTCGCTCGGGGCGGCCGGCAGAACAGGCATCGGTCAGGGGTTGATCCAGATGTTGGTGAAGGTTCGCAACGACGACCCGTCGCGGCTGTCCAATTCCGAACGGACGGTGGCGAACTGGCTGAAAACCTGGACCGGCCCACACGCGTTACCCGGTATCGCCGTGGTCGCGGCCGGTGCCGCCGACGCGATCGTGTGGACGCCCAAGACCTGCGTGGTCGTCGTGATCAAGGACTTCACCGAACGGGCCAGCGGCACCCTCACCGTTTCCGGGTACCGGCCCTGGACCATCGGCGACCGCATCGCGCCGCTGTCGGGAACCGAGGCCGGAACCGAACCGATGACCGAGATCCGCGCCCGCACCGGCGAGATCGCCGAACTGTTGCGCGGCGCGCCCGGCCGGGAGCGGGTCGGGGTGACCGGCATGGTGCTGGTCATGCCGCAGTTGAGCAGCCGGGTCTCCCTGGAGAAGGGTGACCTGCCCGACGGGATCGACGTGGTGCTCGGCGACGGCCCGGCGGCCTTGCGCAACTACTTCACCCGGATCACCGCGGACGCACCCGACACCTGGAACGCGGCGCAGGTCGGCCAGGCACTGGCCGCGCTCGGATTCGCCGCGGCGGCAAGCCATTCCGATCTCACCGCGGAGGGCTTTCCCGCCCGGCTGGAGCGCACTCCCCCGCCGCCGAATCCCGTGCCGTCCCGCGGCCCCGAACCGCCGGCGGGAGCACCGCTTCCCGGGTCCGGTCCAGCCGGTGTCCCGGTTGCCGCCGCAGCGCCGACGTCGCCGGGCGGTGCCCCGGTTTCCATGGCTCGCCCGAATCCGGCGGCACAACCCGCGCCCGGCACCGTCCCTCAGCCGGTCGCCGCCTCCGGTTTCGGACCCGGCGCTCCCGCGCAGACGGGCCCCGCGCCGGCCTACGGCCAGAATCAGCAACCGTATTCGGTGCCCTTCGATCCGCGCCCGCCCGCGGCCCCGCCGCGAAGCACACGCAATCGCGGGTTGGTGCCGCTGGTCCTGCTGGGCGTTCTGGTCGTGGTGCTGGCGTTGGCCGCCATGTGCACCGCGGGCGGCGGTTCCGGCTCGCGTCCCAGCCACGCCCCCGCCTCCGGTCGCACCACCACCACGACCACCTCGCCCTACACCCCCGCACCGGAACGCACGGTGCCGCCCTCGACGCCCGGGCACGCGTGCTATCCGTTCCAGCCCGGCTGCCCCTGAGCCGAGCACGGACGATTGCCTGCCGCAACGGCGACGAGATGACAGGCGACGAGATGACAGCTCGGCCCCGGCGGCACTCGCCGGGGCCGTGATCGCGTATAGCCCGAACGTCGGAGAGACGCGCCGAAGTGGCTGTTCACGGGCGCGGACCGGCGCCCGGGGTGATCTCAGCCGAACAGCGTCGAGCCGATGGTGTGCCAGCCGAGCACCGAGTCCACGGCCAGACCGCAGAACACCACGGCGAGGTAGTTGTTGGACTGCAGGAACAGCCGCAGCGGCTTGACCGAAGCGCCGCGTCGCACACCGGAGTACAGCTGATGCGCCATCAGCAGGAACCAGGCACCCGCGACGATCGCGACCGCCGCGTACACGACACCCGTCGCCGGAATCAGCGCCAGCGTCGCGAGCACGGTCAGCCAGGTATAGATGACGATCTGCTTGGTGACCACGCGCTCGGTCGCCACTACCGGCAGCATCGGCACGCCGGCCGCGCGGTAGTCGTCCTTGTAGCGCATGGCCAGCGCCCAGGTGTGCGGCGGCGTCCAGAAGAAGATGACGGCGAACAGCGCGATCGCGGGCCAGCCGATGGTGCCGGTGACCGCCGACCAGCCGACCAGTGCGGGCATACAGCCCGCGGCGCCACCCCACACCACGTTCTGCGAGGTCCGACGCTTGAGGCCGAGGGTGTAGACGAAGACGTAGAACAGAATCGTCGCGACCACGAGCAGGCCGGAGAGCAGATTCGCCTGCCACCACAGCCAGGCGAACGAGCCCGCGCCGAGAGCGACACCGAAGACGAACGCGTTGCGGGTCGGCACCGCCTCGCGCGCCAGCGGACGCTTCGACGTGCGCTTCATGACCTTGTCGATATCGGCGTCGGCCACGCAGTTCAGGGTGTTGGCACTGGCCGCGCCCATCCAGCCACCGAACAGGGTGGCCACGATCAACCGGATGTCGACATGGCCGCGGTCGGCCAGCAGCATCGTCGGGATGGTGGCCACCAGCAGCAGCTCGATGACCCGCGGCTTGGTCAGCGCGATGTAGGCGAGCACCCGGCGGGTCAGCTTCGACAGCGGGCCGCTGCCCTGGACACGGTCGGCGAGCGCCGTCGCGGAGGAGCCATGCGCATCACCCGGCTGTTGCCCAATCCGCACTGTCTCTCCTCGCAGGTGGTGCATCGATCCGGTAGGGAAGCAACGGTTTCGGCGGCGTGGCGGGCCTCCCGCGCGCAGCCTTTTCCGCTGTCACCGCAGAGCGCGGCGCGGGCGGCGCAGCCTCTACTACAGACGATGGTAGACCCCCGCGTGTTGTGCTCCGGCACCCACCCGCCGCGAAACCGCCCGTGCCGCAGGCGATCGGCCCCGGCCGGTCCGGACGCGAGGGCCACGTCACATATCCGCCGTCGGCCGCTGTGCGGAATCGCGTCGGTCCGGCACGGCGGCGGCTGTCATCATTCACCGTAACCCCGCGCACCTGCACGGGGTGCGGGCGAAGGGTTCCCCACTCACGGCGATCAGGCGACCTCTAGGGTGGTGGGTACAGCCCGCAAGCCGCCGTTGTACACACACGAGAAGGTCAGGAGAACCTCGGTCGTGTCAGTCACAGACGACATCCGCGCCCTCACCCAGCCCGCACATCCGGCCGACTGGACCGAACTGGACACCAGAGCCGTCGACACCGTCCGTGTCCTGGCCGCCGACGCGGTGCAGGCCGCCGGCAACGGTCACCCCGGCACCGCGATGAGCCTGGCGCCGCTGGCCTACACCCTCTACCAGCGGGTCCTGCGCTACGACCCGAGCGATCCGGACTGGACGGGCCGCGACCGGTTCATCCTCTCGTGCGGACATTCCAGCCTGACCCAGTACATCCAGCTGTATCTGTCGGGACTGGGCCTGGAACTCGACGACCTGAAGCATCTGCGCAAGTGGGGTTCGCTGACCCCGGGTCACCCGGAGTTCCGCCACACCAGGGGCGTGGAGATCACCACCGGCCCGCTCGGCCAGGGCCTGGCCTCGGCGGTCGGCATGGCGATGGCGGCCCGCCGCGAGCGCGGTCTCTACGACCCGTCCGCCGCGACCGGCGCCAGCCCGTTCGACCACTTCGTCTACGTCATCGCCTCCGACGGCGATATCGAAGAGGGCGTCACCTCGGAGGCCTCCTCGCTGGCCGGCACCCAGCAGTTGGGCAATCTGATCGTCTTCTACGACGACAACCGGATCTCGATCGAGGACGACACCTCCATCGCGCTGACCGAGGACACCGCCGAGCGCTACCGCGCCTACGGCTGGCACGTGCAGGTCGTCGAGGGCGGTGAGAACGTCACCGGCATCCTGGAGGCGATCGAGGCCGCCAAGGCCGTCACCGACAAGCCGTCGTTCATCCTGCTGCGCACGATCATCGGCTATCCCGCGCCGAACAAGATGAACACCGGCGCCGCGCACGGTGCCGCGCTGGGCGCCGACGAGGTCGCCGCCACCAAGGAGATCCTCGGCTTCGATCCGGGCCAGAGCTTCGTCGTCGACGACGAGGTCATCGCCCACACCCGCGGCAACGCCGCCGACCGCGCCAAGGCCGCCCGCGCGGTCTGGCAGGAGCAGTTCGACGCATGGGCGCAGAACAACCCGGAGAACAAGGCGCTGTTCGACCGGCTGCGCGAGCGCCGGCTGCCGAAGGGCTGGACCGAGGGGCTGCCCTCGTTCGAGCCCGACGCCAAGGGC
>NZ_BAFW01000142.1 GCF_000308535.1 Nocardia cerradoensis NBRC 101014
ATGCGGCGGTCGTGCTGTCGATCGCCGTGCTCGTCGCGGCGTGCGGCGGTGCTGCCGCGCCGCAGGATCCCTATCTCTGGCTCGAGGAGCTCGACAGCCCGCGTGTGCAGGCGTGGGTCGGCGATCAGAACCGGCGGACCCTCGATGTGCTCGAACACGATTCGCGCTACGCCGGCAATCTCGCGCAGGCGACGGCGCTGGCGAAGACGTCCGACCGGATCCCGATGCCGCGCTTCGAGGACGGCGCCGCCGAGAACTTCTGGCAGGACGGTGACCACAAACGCGGCATCTGGCGCGAAACGACGACCGCCGATTACGAAGCGCCGCAACCGAACTGGACCACGCTGCTCGACCTCGACGAACTGTCGCGAGCCGAGGGCAAGAACTGGGTCTGGCGCGGCGCCGACTGCGATCCGGTCATGCATCGCCGGTGCCTGATCAGTCTGTCCGACGGCGGCGAGGACGCCGTGTCGGTCCGCGAATTCGACCGCAGCACACGGCAGTTCGTGCCGGACGGGTTCGCGGTACCGCGTGGCAAGGTGGACCTCACGTTCGGCGACGAGAACACGGTGCTGATCGCGCGGGAATGGCAGCCGGGTGAGACGACGGTCTCCGGCTACCCGTACGTCGTCCGGCAGTGGCGCCGCGGCCAACCTCTCGACGCGGCAACCGAACTCACGCGTGGCGACCGGTCCGATCAGCTGTCGACCGCGCCGCTCGTGCTGGACAACGGCGCCGGGCGGCGGCTCGACCTCGTCGTGCGCGGTCGGACCTTCTTCGAACACGACGTCGAACTGCTCACCGCGACCGGACCGGTACGGACCGCGCTCCCGGCGAAATCGGACTTCGCCGGTATGGTCGGCAATCACCTGCTGGTGTCGCTGCAGCAGGACTGGCTTCTCGGCACGACGACCTATCCGGCAGGCGCGCTGGTATCGGTGGACGCCGACCGACTGACCACCGATCCGGACCGTCCGCAGGTGACACCGGTCTACCTCCCGGGTCCGTCGGAAAGTCTGAGCGGCGTGCAGACCACACGCGACCACGTCGTGGTCACCTCGCTCAACGACGTGCGCGGTCGCGCCACCGTCTACACACCGCACCCGGACGGGACCTGGTCGGCCACGCCGGTGCCGTTGCCGGACAACGCGACCGTCGACACCGTCACCGCCGATCCGACGGGCGAGCACGCCTATCTCTCGGTGACCTCGTTCCTCGTTCCGACCACACTGTGGAGCGTGGACACCGCCGCCGGCACGGCCCGGCAGGTGAAAAGCACACCACCGCAGTTCGATTCGTCGCGCTATGTGGTCGAACAGCGGAAGGCGACCTCGGCCGACGGCACGCCGGTGCCGTATTTCGTGGTGCATGCGGCCGATATGGCCTTCGACGGCTCGAACCCCACTCTGATGAACGCCTACGGCGGCTTCGGCATATCGCAGACTCCGGCGTATCAGGCGACGCTCGGCCGGCTCTGGCTCGAGCACGGCGGCGTCTTCGTCCTGGCGAACATTCGCGGCGGCGGCGAATTCGGTCCCGCCTGGCACGAGGCCGCGCGCACCACCGGGCGGCAGCGGGCGTTCGATGATTTCGCCGCGGTCGGCAAGGATCTGGTGGCCCGGCGCGTGACCAGCGCACGACGGCTCGGCATCCAGGGCGGCTCCAACGGCGGGCTGCTCATGGGGGTCGAATTCGTCCAGCATCCGGAGATGTGGAACGCGGTCGACATCCAGGTGCCACTGCTGGACATGATGCGCTACGAGAAGATCGCCGCGGGCGCCTCGTGGGTGGACGAGTACGGCAGCGTCGACGATCCCGCGCAGCGGGCGTTTCTCGAATCCATCTCGCCGTACGGGCAATTGCGACGCGGCGCGCACTATCCGGAACCGTTCGTCTGGACCACGACCAAGGACGACCGGGTGGGGCCGCAGCACGCTCGGAAGTTCGCCGCGCGGCTGGCCGAATTCGGCGATCCGTATCTGTTCTACGAGGCGGGCGAGGGCGGTCACGGCGCCGGCGCCGACCGGGAGGAACAGGCCCGCACCAGCGCACTCGAGTACACGTATCTGATGCGACGGCTGATGTAGGGGCCGCGATGCGGTGACCCATCCCACGCCCGATCCGGAAATACCCGGAACAGGGTGGCGGTTCGCCCCGGTATGACCTTTTCTGTGCCCGTCACCGTCCGCGGATACGAACTCGACGTCAACGGCCATCTCAACCAGGCCGTGTACCACCAGTACGCCGAGCACGCCCGCTGGGAGGTGCTGCGCGCGGCCGGACTGGTCCCGGACAAGATGCGGCTGTCCGGTCTCGGCCCGGTGGTCCTGGAATCGACCGTCAAGTATCGGCGGGAACTGCATCTGGGCGACGAGATCACCGTGACCTGCGAATGCCGCTGGGGCGAGGGCAAGGCGTTCTGGATGGACCAGCAGATCCGCAAGCTCGACGGCACCGTCTCCGCGGAGTTCTCCGTCGTGCTCGGGCTGATGGATCTCGACGCGCGCAAACTCGTGTCGAACCCGAGTCAGCGGTTTCTCGAACTCGCCGAATCCCCCGGTGTGCTCGGTCTGTGAGGCGTTGACAGCTCAACCGAATCGCTTTCGGCGATAGCGCTTTCCACGCCCGGGCCCCGGCACCGGGTTTGCACCGGAATTCTTTCGTTGCGGACCGGCCGGGCACCGCGGCGGGCTATGATCCAGTTCACGCTCGACTTCCGGGGCAAATCGCGAGCAGATCGGAGTCCAGCCCATGAACGATGCCGGCCGCCAGGTACCCGGACATACCCGGCCGCGCCCGAAACCCCGCCACCCGGCGCCACCGCTGTCCGGCCGTCTGGTCGCCGAATCTCGCGACACCATCAGCGTCCGGGTCGCCGAGGGCATCTGGACCCTCGATCGCGACGACGTCCTCCAGTTGCGCGACGAATCGCCGGACTCCGGCGCCTCGGAACGCGCGGTCCTCGTCTGGATACGGCCCGGCGCCACAGCCGATTTCACGCAGCGGCGGCGCATTCAGCTCACCGAACGCCCGCTGACGCTGCCGCCCCGGCCCACCCCCGCCGTCGGTGACGAGCTGCTGGCCCGCCTGACCGATCAATGGGCCCGGAAGCTCGACGTCGCGCCCGCTCCGGGGGCCGCCGGCGCGACGGTGAGTTACAGCCAGACTCGCAGCGGCGGGGGCAGCGACGACGGCATCGCCTGCGACAGCCTGGACTGAGGGGCCGTTCGATGAGTGCCCGGTCGCCGGGTGCCGTGCTGATCGTCGCCGAGAGCGGCGATCTGCACGCCGACGCGATGGCCTCGATGCTGCGAAATATGTACGGGCTCATTCCGATTCGTCTGGATATGCGCGATTTTCCGCGCGAATGCGGTAGTTTCCGGCTCGATCGCGCCGGCGCCGCTCGCTCGATGTCGCATATCGCCGGGCTCGACGATGTGACCGCCGTCTGGTGGCGCCGTCCCCGGCCGTGCCGGGTGCCCGGCGGTTTCCTCGACGGCGACGACGATTTCCGGCAGGCCGAATGTGACGGGTTCCTGCAGGGCCTGCTGTGGTCGATACCGGCGGTCTGGGTCAACGATCCCGGCGCCGACCGCACCGCCACCCGCAAAATCGTGCAGCTCGACACCGCCCGGCGCAGCGGTTTCGCTATTCCGGAAACGTTGATCACCAACGATCCCGACGAGGCCCGCAGTTTCGTCGATTCCCGCGGCGGGTCGGTGATCTACAAGCGGACGGGTACCAGCCGCGCGGAATTTTCCGAAACGCGCATCGTGAGCCGCGAGGATCTCGGCCGATTCGACACCATCCGCTCGGCGCCGACCACCTTCCAGGACTATGTCGAAGCCGAATGCGATCTGCGGGTGGTGTGGATAGACGGCGTCGAGTGGGCGGTGCGGATCGACTCGCAATCCGGTGCGGGATGGGTGGATTCGCGCCTCGACACCTCGGTGGCCTTCACCCGCGAGCGGCTGCCCGCCTCGGTGAGCAAGTCGCTGACCACGCTGATGGGCGCGCTCGGACTGGTGTTCGGGGTGCTCGACATCAGGCTCGGACTCGACGGCGAATACTACTTCCTCGAGGTGAACCCGCAGGGGCAGTTCGCCTATCTGGAGATCAAGACCGGGCTGCCGATCTTCGCCAGTCTCGCCCAGTTCCTCGTCCACGGTGAGGCGATGGTGTCGGGCTGACCGCCGTCACGGCCGGTCGAGGTCGGCCAGCAGGAGGCGCGCGATCCGGTCCAGTTCGCCGCGGTCGCGCGCCGACAATCCGGACAGCAGGCGCGTCTCGTTCTCGGTGTGTGCCGTGACGACCTCGTCGACGCGGGCGCGACCGGCCTCGGTGAGGGCGACCCGGACCGCGCGGCGGTCGGCGCGATCGGCGATGCGTCGCACCAGTCCGGCCGATTCCAGGCGGTCCAGGCGGCCGGTCATGCCGGCGCGCGACAACATCAGCGTGTCGGCCAGGACCGACGGGGTCAGTTCGAACGGTTCGCCCGAACGACGCAGTGCCGCAAGCACATCAAACTCTCCGCGCTGCAGCCCGTGCGCGGTGAACACTGCGTCGATCTCGCGCTCGGCGAGGACGTACAGGCGGCCGAGGCGGCCGAGCACCGCCATCGCCGTGAGATCCAGGTCGGGCCGTTCCCGCTCCCACTGCGCCACGATCGCATCCACCGCATCGGTCTGTCGTCCAGCCATGGACACATACTATTCGACGAGATATAGTTCGCTAGCGAACTATCCGATAGCGAACTACTTGGAGATTCCGATGACCACCGAACCCCGCATTCCCGCCGCCGTCGTCCAGCCCGCCGAGGCCGAGGTGCGCAAGACCGACGCGGTGACCATGCGCCTGCTGCTGGATTCCGACCGCACCGGCGGCAGCGTCAGCACGCTCGAGGTCACGATGGCACCCGGCGCCGACGGCGCGACTCCGCACTACCACACGCTGTCCGACGAGCTGTTCTACGTCGCCGAAGGCGAATTGCAGGTGCTCGCCGGCGAGGAGATCACGACGGTCGGCGCGGGCGGCGCGATCACCGTGCCGCGGTTCATGCCGCACGCCTTCGGCGCCGCACCGGGTTCACCGGCGCGGATCCTGATCGCGCTGACCCCCGCCGTGCAGCGCTTCGGCTACTTCCGGCTGCTCGAGCGAGTGGCCTCCGGCGAGGCCACCCTCGCCGAACTCGCCGCCACCCAGGACGAGTACGACAACCATTTCGTCGATGCCCCGAACTGGTGGGCCGAACGCAACGCCCACCGCGCGTGAACCCCGCCGCGAAGCGGCACGAGACGAACTCCGGCACGAGACGCCGACGGCCGCGGAAGCCGGTCGACCGGGTCGGGCGAGCGGGCGGGTCAGGCCTTGCTGACCGCTTTGCGCCGGTTGGCACCACCCCGGCTGCGGAGTTGCACATGCGACTCCACGAGCACGTTGTGAATGAATCCGTACGAGCGGCCGGTCTCCCGCGCCAGCGAACGAATGCTGGCGCCCGCCTCGTATTGCTTCTTCAGCTGGGTTTGCAGCCGGTCGCGCGACTTGCCCGTGACGCGCGTGCCCTTACCCAACATCGACTTCCCCTGTGCGGGCCTGTCACTCATGGCTTCCTCCGGTCGCCGTGCAGCCTCATTCCAGGCTAGACACTCGACTCGCAGTGATCAACGCCTCACTGTGATGAAACTCACCGATTGCGAGGATCTTTCGGCGTGTCTCGGCGCGTCGCAGGAAGCATTCGCCACGCTCAGGCCAGCTGAATCAGTTCCAGGTAGTCCTGCGACCAGTGATCCTCGGTGCCGTCGGGCAGCATGATCACCCGCTCCGGATTCAACGCCTCGGCCGCACCCGGGTCGTGGGTGACCAGAACGACCGCGCCCGCATAGCTGCGCAGCGCGTCGAGGACCTGTTCGCGCGACACCGGATCGAGGTTGTTGGTGGGCTCGTCGAGCAGCAGCACGTTGGCCGCCGAGGAGACCAGCCCGGCCAGCGCGAGCCGGGTCTTCTCACCGCCGGACAGCGTGCCGGCCGGCTGGTCGAGCTGCGGGCCGGTGAACATGAACGCGCCCAGCAGCCCGCGCAGGTCCTGCTCCCCCGCGTCCGGAGCGGCGTGGCGGATGTTCTCCCAGACGGTGGCGTTGTCGTCGAGGGTGTCGTGTTCCTGGGCGAAATACCCGATGCGCAGCCCGCGTCCCGGATCGATCTGTCCGGCGGTCAGCGGCTCGACGCCCGCGAGCAGACGCAGCATGGTCGTCTTACCCGCGCCGTTGAGGCCGAGGATCACGACCCGGCTGCCCTTGTCGATGGCCAGATTCACGCCGGTGAAGATTTCCAGCGATCCGTAGAGCTTGGTGAGGTTGGTGGCCATCAGCGGTGTCTTGCCGCAGGGAGCGGGTTCGGGGAACTTGATGCGGGCCACCTTGTCGGCCACCCGCACGTCGTCGAGCTCGGAGAGCATGCGCTCGGCGCGCTTGACCATCTGGTGTGCCGCAGCGGCTTTCGTCGCTTTCGCGCCGAGTTTGGCGGCCTGCTGTTTCAGCGCGGAGGCCTTCTTCTCCGCGTTGGCGCGCTCGCGGACGCGGCGCTGTTCGTCGGTGGCGCGGGCGTCGAGATACTTCTTCCAGCCCATGTTGTAGATGTCGGCCTCACCGCGCACGGCGTCGAGGAACCACACCCTGTTCACCACGTCGGCGAGCAGGTCGACGTCGTGGGAAATGACGATCAGGCCACCGTCGTGGTTCTGCAGAAAGCCGCGCAGCCAGGTGATGGAGTCCGCGTCGAGGTGGTTGGTGGGCTCGTCGAGCAGCAGCGTCGTGTCGGATTTGCCGCCGGAGCCGTCGGAGGCCGAGAACAGGATTCGCGCCAGCTCGATGCGGCGGCGCTGACCGCCCGACAGGGTGCGCAGCGCCTGGCCCAGCACCCGATCCGGCAGACCGAGGCTGTGGCAGATCCGGGCGGCCTCGCTCTCGGCGACGTAGCCGCCCAGCGCCGAGAATCGCTCCTCGAGCCGGCCGTACTTGCGCACCGCCTTCTCGCGTTCGGCGTCGTCGACGACCTCGGCCATCACGGCCTGCTGCTTTTCCATATCGCGGATCAGCTTGTCGAGCCCGCGCGCCGAGAGGACGCGGTCGCGGGCCAGCACGTCGAGATTTCCCTCACGCGGATCCTGCGGCAGATAGCCGATTTCCCCCGAACGAATCACCTTGCCGGCGTAGGGTTCTCCCTCACCGGCCAGGATGCGCAGCGTGGTGGTCTTGCCCGCGCCGTTGCGGCCGACGAGACCGATCCGATCACCGGCCTGCACCCGCAGCGCCGAGCCCGGCGCGGTGAGCAGGGTGCGGATTCCGGCCCGGACCTCCAGGTCGGTCGCGGTGATCACAACAGTCTCCTAGCACGGTAAGGGGGCAAACGGTTCGATTGTGCATCCCTCGGACACACCAGAACCACCCATTTTACCGGCTGTCGGCGGTCACTCGGCCACCACCCGCAGCGTGCGCAGCGTCGGATCGGCGGGATCGGGCACATTCATCGCGTTCTCCACTCCGGACCGCAGGTAGTCCACGACCGCGGCGTCGACCAGTTCCCCGGGCACGATCACCGGAATTCCCGGCGGGTACGGCGTGACCTGTTCGGCGGCGATGCGGCCGATCGCCTTCTCGAACGGCACCGTCTCCTCCGGGCCGAAGAAGGCGTCGCGCGGGTTCATCACCGATTCCAGCTGCAGCTCGCGCGGTGCGGGCACGTGGATGTCGGCAGGACTCGGACCGGCGCCGCGATACTGCACACGCCAGGCGGTCATGGCGTCGACCAGTGCGTCGACGGTGTCGGTGTCGTCGGCCATGGACAGCGTGGCCAGGATCCGGCGATGGTCAGTGTGGCCCATATCGATGCGGCGGTACTCGCGCAGCCAGTCGGCGACCTCGAAACCCGTTGCGCCGGTGCCCGATACGTCCATCAGCACCTGCATGCGATCGAGGTCGTGGGAGGCCTCCGCGCCGAGCAGTTCGTCCTCCATCACCGAGATGCCGGGAATCCGGTCGAGCGCGGTCCGGGCCCGTTCGGCCGTGTGCAGCGCGTCGGTGAGCAATTTCTCACCGTGCTCGACCATCTGGCGGCGCCAGCCGTCGATGGCCGCGTAGAGCAGCACGTTGGGGCTGGTCGTGGTGAGCAGTTCGGCGCACAGCTTCAGCTTGTCGACATCGACCAGATCGCCCTGGACGTGGAAGACCGAACCCTGTTCGAATCCGGCGCCCATCTTGTGCACGCTGACCACGCAGACATCGGCGCCGGCATCCATCGCCCAGGTCGGCAGCTCGGGATGGAACGGCAGATGCGCGCCCCACGCCTCGTCGATGATCAGCGGCTTGCCGCGGCGATGACAGACCTCGGCGATACCGCAGATGTCGGCGCAGGTGCCGTACGGGCTCGGGCTGACGATCAGCGCGCCCGCGGCGTCGGGATATTTCTCCCAGGCCTGCTCGACCTGCTCGGGCGACGGCGGATGCGACAGGTGCCGCTGCGCGTCCCAGCGCGGCGGGACCCAGCGCGGCAGCACCCCGGAGAACACCAGCCCGGCGACGATCGACTTGTGGCTGTCGCGGCCCAGGACGAGGCCGCCCTCGGCGCCGCCGGCGACGGCGAGCATCGCCGCCTTCACCGACAGCGAGCTGCCGCAGGTGGAGAAGAACGCCGCGTCGGCGCCCACCGCGTCGGCCATCAGGTGCTCGGCCTCGCTCAGATAGCCGCCGCGCGAGAGCCGGTCGTCGAGGCCGGGTGCGGCGAGGACGTCGACGGCCAGCGCACCGCCGAGCACCTCGCGCACGCGCGGATCGGCGCCGGCGCCCTGCCGATGCCCCGGCGGGGTGAAGCCGTAGCGGCCGAGTCGCCGGTATTCGGCCAATGCGTCCAGCACGGGGGCCCGTGAGTGATCCATCCGTTCGCCTCTCGTGGGTGATCGCGTACCGCTCAGCGCAGGGCCGGCAGTACTTCCTTCTCGTATGCGGTGAAGAAGCCCTCCAGATCCGGCCCGATCTGGCCGACGTAGACCTCGTCCGCGCCCGCGTCCACACAGGTGCGCACCTGATCGATGTGGCGCTGCGGATCCGGCCCGGCGGCGAAGTGCTGCCGCGACGCCTCCCGATCGAGCAACGACATCGCGTCCTCGAAATCGGCGGGACGCGGCAGGGTCTGGCCCAGCCGGCCGGGCAGCAGTTCGTTGGCCCACAACCGATGCGCGGCGTCGACCCCGGACTCCTCGTCGGCCGCCCAGCTCACCTTGGTACCCATCTGCACCGGTTTGGCGCCGCCGCCGCTGTCGCGGAACAGCCCGATCAGCTCGGCGTCGGGACTGGCCGTGCAGTAGCCGTCGCCGATGCGCGCCGCCAATTCCGTTGCCTGCGGGCCGAATCCGGATACATAGATCGGCACCGGCTGTTCCGGCAGGGTGTAGATCCGCGCCTCCTGCACGTCGTAGTGCTCACCGCGGTAGGTCACCATGTCACCGCGATGCAGGCGGCGGATCAGCTCGACGGCTTCGGCCAGCATCTGCAGCCGCTCCCCCGGCGGGGGCCACGGATCGCCGAAGATGTGCTCGTTGAGCGCTTCTCCGCTGCCGACGCCGAGCACGAACCGGCCGTCGAGCTGCACGGCCGCGGTGGCCGCGGCCTGGGCGATGATCGCGGGATGAATGCGCACCGTCGGACAGGTCACGGCCGTGGTGATCGGTAGCGACGTGACCTGCGACAACGCGCCGATCGTGCCCCAGACGAACGGACTGTGGCCCTGGGCGTCGTTCCAGGGATGGAAGTGATCGGAAATCCACAGCCGCTCGAAGCCGGCCTGCTCCGCGCGCTGGGCCTGCTCGACGAGTTCCTTCGGCCCGAATTGTTCGCTGGCGAGAAAGTATCCGATGGCTGCCATGTCCGGCGGTTACCCAGCAGTCGCGCCGGTATTCGGCCGCCCGCGCGCACCAGCTCACCGGTGACCGGCACCCTCGACCGAATATTTTCCGGCCGAGCCCGCGAGCCGCATCCCGTGCCCGGCGCCCCGGCCGGCCGCGAGCGCCCCGTCGCGGACCTCGGGCACACCGTCGACCAGCAGTGGTTCCAGGCGGCTGTGGTCGATGAACCACTCCACGTGGCGCAGGTGGGCGAACGAGGACACGATCGGCGCGTGCAACGCGGGGGCGCAGTGCGCGGAGATGTCGAGGCCGTGCGCGGCGGCGAGCGCGGCGCATTCCACGAAGCCGCTGTAGCCGCCGCAGCGGGTCACATCCAGTTGCAGACAGTCCACCGAGCCGATCAGCGCGGCCGCGTCGTAGTGGCGGTAGACGTATTCGCCGGCGGTCACGTCGCAGCGCAGCGCCGCGCGCAGCAGTGCCAGACCGGGCGGATCGTCGCTGGTGACGGGCTCTTCGAACCAGATCACACCGTGCCGGTCCAGCTCCGTTCCCACCCGGCGGGCCAGGGCGGTGGAGTAGGCGCCGTTCGCGTCGACCATCAGGTGGGCGCGGTCGCCGAGCAGTCCGTTCGCGAAGGACACGCGCTCGAGATCCCGATCGGTGTGCTCGCCGCGGTCCTCGCCGATCTTGATCTTGACGTCTCGGCATCCCGCCGACAGCCAGCCGTCGATCTGCTCGCCCAGCTCGTCGTCGGTGAGAGTGGTGAATCCCCCCGAACCGTAGACCGGTGTCGCCGGCCGCACGGCACCGAACAGCCGGCTCAGCGGCACATCGAGCAGGCGCGCCTTCAGATCCCACAGGGCGATATCGACAGCGCTGAGCGCATGGGCGACGACGGCGGCGGTGCCCAGATTGCGGCAGGCGCGCTGCATCCGGATCCGGCAGTCGCCGATATCGAACGGCGAACGCCCGGCGAGGACCGGCGCGAGCACCTCGCGCACGATCGCGGCGGTGGCGCCGCCGCTGTAGGTCCATCCCAGCCCGGTCTGCCCGCCGGCGTCGATTTCGACGGTCACCGCGGTGGTGGCCTCCCATCGCAAGGTGCCGTCGGCTTCCGGCTCCGGCGTCGGGAAGCGGTAGACCCCCACCCGGACCGCCTCGTCGATGGTCGCCGTCACGTGCGGTCCTTCGCGGCCAGCGCTTCGGCCAGCAGTTCGACCGCGTGGCGGGGATCGGCGTCCGGTTGCAACTGCCGGATCTGGGTGCGGCAGCTGAACCCGTCGGCGAGCACCATGGTGCCCGGCTCGCGCTCGCGCACGGCCGGCATCAGCTTGTCCTCCGCGCAGGCCACCGAGACGTCGTAGTGACCGCGTTCGAAACCGAAATTACCTGCCAGACCGCAACATCCGGCATCGAGGACCTCGACGTCGGCGCCGGTCGACGACAGCAGTTCCCGATCGGTGTCGTAGTGCATGATCGCGTGGTGGTGACAGTGCGGCTGTACCATCGCCGCGGTGTCGACGTGCGGCGGTTTCCAGTCCGGCGCCCGTTCGGCCAGCAGTTCGGCCAGGGTGTAGGTCTGTTTCGACAGCCGCTGGGCATCCTGGTCGCCGTAGAGCAGTTCGGGCAGATCGGCCCGGAACACGGCCGCGCAGCTGGGTTCGAGCACGACGACCGGCGTGCTGTCGCGCAACTGGGGCGCGAGCACCCGCAATGTGCGGCGCAGCACCCGTTTGGCGGTGGGCAGCTGCCCGGTCGAAATCCAGGTCAGACCGCAGCAGACCGTGCGCTCGGGCACGATCACGGAGAAGCCCGCGGCCTCCAGCACCGTCACCGCGGCCTCGGCGATTCCCGGTTCGAAATTGTTGGTGAAGGTGTCGGGCCACAGCAGCACCGTGCCGCGCTCCCCCGTCGTGGAGCTCGTGTGGTCGCGGAATATCCGGGTGAACCGGGTGCGGGCGAAGCGCGGCATCTCGCGTTGCCGCGCGATGCCGCCGGCGGCCGAGACCAGGCGCCGCAGGCCGGGGGTGTGGGTCACCGCGTTGGCGAGCGGAGCCACCGAGGTGCCCAGCCGGGCCCACAGCGGAATCCAGCCCATCGAATAGTGGGCCATCGGCCGGACCCGGTGTTCGTAGTGATGGGACAGGAATTCGGCCTTGTAGGTGGCCATGTCGACATCGACCGGGCAGTCGCTGCGACAACCCTTGCAGGCCAGGCACAGATCGAGCGCGTCGCGGACCTCGGTGGACCGCCAGCCGTCGGTGATCGCCTCACCCTGCAGCATTTCGAACAACAGCCGTGCCCGGCCCCGGGTGGAATGCTCCTCCTCGCGCGTGGCCCGGTAGCTGGGACACATCACCCCGCTGCTCTCGCCGCGGCATTTGCCGACCCCCACACAGCGTCCGGCCGCCTCGCTGAACCGGTGGTCGTCGTCGGGAAAGGCGAAGTGCGTCACCGGTTCCCACGGCCGGTAGGCGCTGCCCTGGCGCAGATCCGAATCCAGCCGGTGCGGCTCGACGATTTTGCCCGGATTCATCCGATTGCGCGGGTCGAACAGCGCCTTCACCTCACCGAACGCGCGAACCACCGTGTCGCCGAACATGATCGGTAACAGTTCCGCGCGCGACTGGCCGTCGCCGTGCTCACCGGACAGCGACCCGCCGTAGCTGCTCACCAGGCGCGCGGCACGTTCGACGAAGCGCCGGTAGTGCGCGATGCCGTCGGCGGTGCGCAGGTCGAACGGGATGCGGGTGTGCACACAACCGTGACCGAAATGCCCGTAGAGCGAACTGGATTCGTAGCCGAATTCGTCGAGCAACGCGTCGAAATCACGCAGATAGTCGCCGAGCCGCTCGGGCGGGACCGCGGCGTCCTCCCAGCCCTCGTGCGTTTCCGGGCCGTCGGGCGGGTAGGCGGTGGCGCCCAGTCCGGCCTCACGGGCGGCCCACACCTCGGCCTCGCGATCGGGATCGTCGAGGATGGTGGAACTCGCCCCGGTGGCGCGTTCGAGGTCGGCGATCATCTTCTTCGCCCGTGCGTCGGCCTCCTTCTGGTCGTCGCCGTCGAATTGCACCATCAGCCAGGCCTTCCCGTCGGGCAGCTGCGCGATGGCCTTCGCCGCCAGGTGCCGGCTGTGCTCCAGTTGGACCAGACGATGGTCCAGGCCCTCGAGCGCCGCCGGTTCGTGGGGCAGGATCCGGGAGACCGCGTCGGCGGCGTGATAGACGTCGGGGAAGCCGAGGACGGCCATCGCCTTCGCAGCCGGCACCCGTACCAGCTCGATCTCCGCGCGCAGGACGGTCACCAGGGTGCTCTCGCTGCCGACGAGGAACTTCGCGATATCGAACCCCCGCTCCGGCAGCAGCGTGTCGAGGTTGTAACCGGAGACGCGGCGGGGAATGTCGGGATAGGCCGCGCGGATGTCGTCGGCGTAGCGGTCCCGGATCTCCCGCAGGCGGCGGACCAGTTCGTCGGCCTCGGGATTCGTGCCCGGGATCGGATCCTCGGCACCCACCCAGGCGCGTAGCCCGTCGTAGGTGAGGATCTCGAGCCGGCGCACCGAATCGACCATCTTGCCGTAGGCCTGTGCGGTGGCGCCGCACGAGTTGTTGCCGATCATTCCGCCGATCGTGCAGCTGACGTGGGTCGAGGGTTTGGGCCCGACCATCAGCCCGGACGACGCCAGCTGCTGGTTGAGCGGGTCGAGCGCGATACCGGGTTCGACTACGGCCGTGCGGGTTTCGGCGTCCACGGCCAGCAGCCGGTGGCAGTATTTGGTCCAGTCGATGACGACCGCCGTATTGCAACTCTGCCCGGCGAGGCTGGTGCCGCCACCGCGCGAGAGCAACGGGACGTCGTGGTCGCGGCAGATTCCCACCGCGACCGCCGCGGCTTCCGGTGTGCGCGGAACGACCACGCCCAGCGGCAGGGCGCGATAGTTCGAGGCGTCGGTGGAATAGGTGGCGCGAGTTCCCGAATCGAAACGGACCTCCCCGTCGACCGCCTCCTTCAGTGCGGTCTCGAGCGCCTGCAGCGGCCATCGGTCTCGATTCGAGCCGCGGTGCGGGCGGGCCGCGCGATCCGAAATGGTCATTCGTGCACCCCTGTCGTGGTCGGCCGGATTGCTGCGCGGCCGCACCTCGCCAGCGGGCGGCCGGACATCGCGCGAATACCCGGCCGACCGCAGGTCACACCCGCCGAATCGGACACCGTGCCGGGCCGCTTAACGGCGCGCGTCCCGGGTACGCCGCAGAGGCGACGCCCGCGCGAATGCCCTCGGGCGCCGGACAACCGCGCGAGGAGAGGAGACCGAGTGAGCGCACAGTCACCGGTAGTGGTGGTCACCGGAGCCAGCGCCGGAATCGGGCGCGCCACCGCACGCCGCTTCGCCGCCGACGGGGCGCGCGTGGCGCTGCTGGCCCGCGGGCGCGCCGGACTGGACGCCGCGGCGAAGGACGTCGAGCAGGCCGGTGGCGAGGCGCTGCCGATTCCGACCGACGTCGCCGACCACGATGCCGTCGAGGCGGCCGCCGACCGCGTCGAGCAGCAGTGGGGTCCGATCGACGTCTGGGTGAATTCGGCGTTCACCTCGGTCTTCGCGCCCTTCACCGAGATCGAGCCGGAGGAGTTCCGCCGCGTCACGGAGGTGACCTATCTCGGGTCGGTGCACGGGGTGATGGTGGCGCTGGCCCGGATGCGCCCGCGCAATCGGGGCACCATCGTGCAGGTCGGGTCGGCGCTCGGCGAACGCGCGATTCCGCTGCAGTCGGCCTACTGCGGCGCCAAGCACGCGGTCAACGGATTCCTCGAGGCGGTGCGGGTGGAGTTGATGCACGAACGCAGCGGCGTGCACGTGACGATCGTGCAGGCACCGGCGGTCAACACACCCCAATTCTCTTGGGTGCGTTCGCGTTTGCCGAAGAAGCCGCAGCCGGTGCCGCCGATCTACCAACCCGAGGTGGTGGCCGACACCATCGCCTTCGCCGCCGAGCATCCCGGGCGCAAGCAGTATTGGGTCGGGGCGAGCACGGTCGGCACCGTCGTCGCGCAGCGGCTCGCGCCCGCGGTGCTGGATCGCTATCTGGCACGCACCGGCTACGACTCGCAGCAGACCGACGCCGAGGAGACCGACCGGCCGGACAACCTGTGGCGCCCGCTCGACGACGAACACGGACGCGACTTCGGCGCCCACGGTGACTTCGACGGCCGGGCCCACCGGCACAGTCCGCAGGCGTGGATGTCGCGCTGTGTCGAATCGGTGGCCGGTTCGGTCGCCCGGATGGCCCGGCACTGACCGATCATCGGCCCCGCCGGCCGCGGTTGAGCACGACAACCGCGGGTACCCGCCCGGCGACCAGGGGCGCAGCACATCCCCGCGGGCTCGACACGGAGAGGACAGGACAGATATGGCGCAACAGGTTGCTGACTACGTCGTGGCCCGGCTCAACGAGTGGGGCGTGAAAGAGGTTTTCGCCTATCCCGGAGACGGAATCAACGGTCTCGTCGCCGCTTTCGGCCGCACCGACGACCGGCCGACGTTCGTCCAGGCCCGGCACGAGGAGATGGCGGCGTTCTCGGCCACCGGCTACGCGAAATTCAGCGGGCACGTCGGTGTGTGCATGGCCACCTCCGGTCCGGGCGCGATCCATCTTCTCAACGGCCTCTACGACGCCAAACTCGACCACGTCCCGGTGGTGGCGATCATCGGCCAGACCGCGCGCAGCGCGATGGGTGGCAGCTATCAGCAGGAGATCGACCTGCAGAGCCTGTACAAGGACGTGGCCTCCGAATATCTCGTCGAGGTCAACGTCGCCGAACAACTTCCCAACGCCCTCGACCGCGCCTTCCGCACGGCCCGGACCCGGCGTGCCCCCACCGCGGTGATCATTCCGGCGGATCTGCAGGAGGAGACCTACGAGCCGCCACAGCACGAATTCAAACAGGTGCCGTCGAGCCCGCCGGCCGAGATGCATTCGGTCGTCGTTCCGGCGCGCGCGGAGATCGAGCGCGCCGCGGAGGTGATCGGCGCCGGTTCCAAGGTGGCGATCCTGGTCGGCCAGGGCGCCCGCTCGGCCGCGCGCGAGGTGACCGAACTCGCGGAGATCACCGGCGCCGGCGTCGCCAAGGCGCTGCTCGGCAAGGATGTGCTGCCCGACGATCTGCCGTTCGTGACGGGCCCGATCGGGTTGCTCGGCACCCGCCCGAGCTACGAACTGATGCGCGATTGCGACACTCTGGTCATCGTCGGCTCGAACTTCCCCTACAGCCAGTTCCTGCCGCCGCTGGATCAGGCCCGCGCCGTGCAGATCGATATCGACGGCACCATGATCGGCATGCGGTATCCGACCGAGGTGAACCTCGTCGGTGACGCGAAAGCCACACTGGCCGAGATCATTCCGCTGCTGAAGCCGGTGAGCGACCGGTCCTGGCGGGAGACGATCGAGTCGAACGTGTCGCGCTGGTGGGAGACCGTCGAGCGGCAGGCGATGCTGCAGGCCGAACCGGTCAATCCGATGCGGGTGGTCTGGGAACTGTCGCAGCAGATTCCCGACAATGCCATCGTCACCGCCGATTCCGGCTCCTCCACCAACTGGTACGCGCGCTGCCTGAGATTCCACGGCAGCATGCGCGGCTCGCTGTCGGGCACGCTGGCCACCATGGGGCCCGGTGTGCCGTATGCGATCGGCGCGAAGTTCGCCCACCCGGATCGCCCGGTGATCGCGCTCGTCGGTGACGGCGCGATGCAGATGAACGGTTTGGCCGAACTGATCACCATCGCCCGCTACACCGAGCAGTGGAGCGATAAGCGGCTGGTGGTGTGCGTCTTCCACAACAACGACCTCAACCAGGTGACGTGGGAGCTGCGGTCGATGGGCGGTTCGCCGAAATTCGAGGATTCGCAGTCACTTCCGGACATTTCGTACGCGGACGCGGCGCGCTGCTTCGGCCTCGCGGCGATCGAGGTCGACGACCCGGAGCAGTTGGCCGGGGCCTGGGAGCGGGCGCTGACCGCGGACCGCCCGACCCTGCTCGACGTCCGCTGCGATCCCGAGGTTCCGCCGATTCCTCCGCACGCGACCTGGGATCAGATGAAGGCGACCGCGGAGGCCGTGCTGCGCGGCGACCCCAACGCCTGGCATCTGGTCACTCAGGGGATGAAGACCAAGGCACAGGAGTTCCTGCCCGGGCGCCGTTCGGGCGACGAGGAATAGGTCATTCGCGGGCGGCGCCCCAATCGGTCAGCGAATGCCTGGCGTGCCGTAGGGCGCACCGGAACTCCGCACGGTCGCCGCGCGGCGCCACGGTGTCGAACAGGGCGGCCGCCACCGCCGCCACGACTGCGATGATCAGCAGAGTTGTCATATCGGTCAGTCTGCGACGACCGGCCACGAAGCGACAGAGCCACTGCCACATCACTGGCCCGGAAGCCGGGCATCGGACATGCGGCCGATGCCCGGCTTCCGCTGCGCAACCGGCACGCGGGTAGGTATCATCGGCCTCCGGACCTCAGATCATGGTTCGGCCCAACGCTTTTGGCTTCACGACTGGTGACGGCTGCCGCCGCGTTTCAACTGGTGACGGCTGCCGCCGTCGGCGTCCACCACGACCGTTTGGAGTTGTCTTCTGTGACCACGCCGCATTCGCTGGAATCGCCGTCGAACAGGTGTCCCGTGGCACACAGTTCGCCGATCGCCGCGGACGGACCGCGTGTTCCCCTCTACACCGAGGAATTCGCCGCCGACCCACGCGGCGGATACGAGCGGATGCGCGCACATCACCGCTCGTTCGCTCCGGTCGAACTCGCTCCCGGCGTGCCGGCGATACTGGTGATCGGCTATCAAGCCGCCCTGCGGATTCTCAACGATCCCGAGCATTTCCCGGCCGACCCGCGGGCCTGGCAGCGCACCGTACCGGCGGACAGCCCGATTCTGCCGATGCTCGGCTGGCGCCCGAACGCGTTGCGCAGCACCGGGGCCGAGCATGCGCGGTTCCGCGCGGCCAATGTCGCCGCCATCGACGGGGTCGACCTGCACACGCTGCACACCGTCGTCGAGCGGGTCGCGATCCCGCTGATCAACTCGTTCAGCGTCGACGGCCGTGCCGATCTGCTGACCCAGTACATTCGCCCGCTGGCATTCACCAGCCTGAACACGATGCTGGGCATCGAACCCGATATCGCCGAGCGGGTCGCGGCCGGGCTGGCACCGATCTTCGACGTCACCGGTGACGCGGCGGCGGGTAACCGGATGCTGGCGGCCGCCCTGCAGGAACATACCGACCGCAAGCGCGCCCACCCCGGCGACGACATCACCTCCCGGCTGATCGCGCACGAGAGCGCCCTCGACGACGAGGAGGTGATCAATCAGCTGGTGAGCCTGTACGGCGCGGGTATCGAACCGCAGCTGCATCTGGTCGCCAACGCCCTGCTGCTGATGATGACCGACGAGCGGTTCTCCGGAAATCTGCTGGGCGGCACACTCACCACGCGCGATGCCCTGGACTGGGTGCTGTTCAACAATCCGCCGCTGGCGAACTACTGCGCGAGTTACCCGCGCCAGCCGATGCTCATCGACGATGTGTGGTTACCGGCGAATCAGCCCGTGCTGATCGGCATCGCGGCCTGCAACAACGATCCGCAGGTGCGCGAGGGCGACCGCAACGGCAACCGCTCCCATCTGTCGCTGGGCGCCGGGCCGCACGCCTGCCCGGCCCGCCGGATCGCGTACCTGATCGCCCAGGACACCGTGGATCAGCTCCTGGACGCGCTGCCCGATATCGAGCTGGCGGTTCCGGTGGCGGAATTGCGCTGGCGCCCAGGACCTTTCAATCACGCGCTGGCCGCACTGCCGGTCACCTTCCCGCCGTCCCCGCCGCTGCAGAGCCCGTTCGCCTGACACGGCTGCGCCGTTCGCCCAGCGCGGTTGCGCCGTTCGCATGACGGGCGTGCGGGCCGCGCGCGGGTTACCGTCGTGACATGCACACCCTCGTGATGACCGGCGCGACACGTGGAATCGGCCGGATCGCCGCCCGGGAGATTGTGCGCCTCGCACCGGATACGCGCCTTCTGGTGCTGGCACGCGGCGAGTCCGGGCCGCAGGTGTGTGCGGAACTGTCCGGTGCGGGATACGCGGCCTCGCATGTGGAGGCCGATCTCGCCTCGCTGACCGGTATTCGTTCGGCGGCGCGGCGGATTCACGAACTGCTCGATCGCGGTGAGGTGCCGCCGCTGGCCGGATTCGTCGGCAATGCCGGGATGCAGTACACCCAGGCGACCATCGCGACCGAGGACGGACTCGAGGCCACCTTCGCCGTCAACGTGGTGGCCAACCATCTGCTGCTGCGCTTGCTCGGCGACCGCTTCGTGGTGCCTTCGCGGATCGTGATCACCGTCAGCGACACCCATTTCGGCGATCTGCGGCACAACCTGGGCATGGTGCCCGGCCCGGTGTGGCACTCCCCCGATGTGCTGGCCCACCCCGGCGCGTTCGCCGATCCGTCGAGTACGGCCGCGGGCCGCACGGCGTATTCGACGAGCAAACTGGCCATGATCTACCTGGTCCACGAATACGCGCGCAGGCTTCCGGCCGGAATCGACATCTTTTCCTACAACCCGGGTTTCGTCCCGGGTACCGGGTTGATTCGCAACGCCGGGCCGTTGGAGCGTTTCGCCGTCCGCCGGCTCGCGCCCGCGCTCACCTGGACGTCGCTGGCGAGCACGCCGAAGACGGCGGGCCGCCGCCTCGCCGAGGTGGTCACCGGATCGGTCCCGGCCGATTCCGGCAGCTATATCGACCGCTACCGGGTCGCCGAATCGTCACCGGAGTCCTACGATCCGGCGCGCGAACGCGATGTGTGGGAGTGCGCCGAACGTCTCACCGCCGCGCATCCGGCTTGAGTCGCCGCACCTTCCGTTAGCGTGATGCCACCGAACGGAAGGATCACCGGTGAAAGTGCATCTGCAGGTGGAGGGTTCGCCGCTGCGCGCCCGCGACAGCGCTCGCGCGATCGCCGCGCTCGGCGCCGACGGCATCTTCTCCTTCGAGGGCCCGCACGACGTGTTCGTGCCGCTGGTTCTCGCCGCCGCGGAGACCGATCTGCACCTGATGACCAATGTCGCCATCGCCGGGCCGCGCAGTCCGCTGCACCTGGCGCACACCGCCTACGATCTGCAGGCGCTCAGCGGCGGGCGGTTCCGGCTGGGGCTGGGGTCGCAGATCCGGGTGCACATCGAGAAGCGGTACGGCAGCCGGTGGGAACGCCCGGCCGCGCGCACCGGCGAATCGGTGGCGGCGGTGAAGGCCATCCTCGCCGCCTGGGAAGGCCACGCGCCCTTGGATTTCCGGGGCGAGTTCTTCACTCATACGCTGATGCCGCCGACCTTCGATCCCGGCCCGAATCCGTTCGGCCCGCCGCCGGTACTGATGGGTGCGCTGGGACCGGTGATGACTCGAACCGCCGCCGCGGTGGCCGACGGGCTGCTGGTCATGCCGTTCAACAGCGCCACGCATTTCACCGGGCGCACGGTGCCGGCGCTGCGGCGCGGGCTGGCCGACTCGGGCCGCACACTCGACGAATTCGAGGTGGTCGCCCAGGCCATGGTCGCGCTCGGCCGTACCGCCGGCGAACT
>NZ_BAFW01000141.1 GCF_000308535.1 Nocardia cerradoensis NBRC 101014
TGGGCCGAATCGCGCTGCGCCATCAGCGCGTCGCGCTTCTGCGCCTGTTCGTCGAGAGCGGCCTTGGCGGCGGCGACCGCGGCCTGCGCCTGCTGCCGTTTCCGATCGGCCTCGTCCGCGGCCGTGTCGGCTGCCTTCTTGGCCTGACGGGCGGCGGAATCCTTGTTGGCCTGTTCGACTTGCGCCCGGCGCAGGCCGTCGATTGCGGCCTGCTGGTTCTTCGACGCCATGCCGAGCAGATCGGCGCGGTCGAGTGCGGAGGCCGGGTCGGAGCCGGCCAGGTAGTTCACCATCGACGTCGAACCCGGGTGGGTGTAGGCGTCGACAGCGAATTCGTCGAATGCGCCCTGCGCCCGGTCCAGCTGGGCTCCGGCGGACTGCAGATCGCGCTGGGTGGCGGCGACGGTCGCCGCGGCCGCGTCGGCGGCGGCACGGGCGTTCTGCAGGTCGACCAGCGCCTTGTTCACGGCTTCCCGCTTGCCGGCGACCTCGGTGTCGAGCTGGGCCAGCTGCTGATCGGCGGTGGCGACCTCATTGATCAGGCCGCTGACCTGAGTCACCCCGGCGTCGACCTGCGCACCCGCCGCGGCGATATCGCCGTCGCTCGGATTCGGAGGTGGCGGTGGCACCGCGGCCACCAGCGGAGCTGTCACCGTCAGCGCGATCCCACATAAGAGCAACCCCACAGCGACCTTCGCGGTCCCCCCGGACCGCCTCGCCGGTATTCGCATCACACCTCCCTGATCCCGCTGCGGCTCCCGGCGAGCACCAGATTCGCCAGGACTGCGCTGGGCGACCGATAGAGGCGTCGCCGCACGAGCACCAACGGTCCGTCTGCCCTCGAGGGACGCTGGAGGCCCATGTGACACTTCTTCCCCAAGAGTGTCACCTCGAAACCGTACGACACTTCTTTCACAGAGGAAACATCGGACGACAAATCACAGGGGAGTAATTTCCGGTTTGCTAAAAATTCGCTAACCGTGAATAGGGGTTCCGGGGCCGAACCAAACCGGTCGTTCAGTTTCGTCCCGCGAATCGCGACTTATCCCTCGAATCGGGCATCGCGCCCAGGTGGTAGCTAGTTTCCGGCGACCATCCAGGGTCGCCTCGCGACACGCCGGGCACGGCCGCCGGAGACCGCTAGCGAGACGGCACCGGCGGATTCGTCGCGGCATCGGCGGCGACTGCCGCCCGCTCCCGCGACGCCCGCCGGGACTTGATGTAGTACAGGCCCCCGATGGTCAGCACGGTGCCGGCCAGCACAACCGACGTGATCGCGGTCCAGGACACCTTTTCCGGTGCCTCCAGCCGGTCGACGAAAATCTGCGCGGCCGTCGCGGTGTGCCCGCCCTGATACTTGGCCTTGTCCTCGGCCCACTCCAGCCGCGCGCGGTTGATCGAATCGCTGTAGGTGCCGATCCAGTCGTCGCTGAACACCACGACCGTGCCGTGTTCGCTCTTGCCGAGGGTGGTCGCCAGGTCGCGCAGATCCGAATCGCGACCCGGATTTCCCTTCACGACCACGATGTTCAGCTCGATGCCGTGGGCGCGGGCCTGATCCGCGATCTCGGCGAGTTTGTCCTGATTCTTCGATTCGGGCGCGGCTACGTGGTTGTCGGCCAGATCCAGCACGATGGCGTCGACGTCGGTATCCGGCGGTAGCTCCGCGGCCATGGGGGTGAAAACCGAGGCATACGAGACGGTCATCTTCCATCCGGTCTTGTCGAGCCGCCGACTCCAGCGACGGACATCCAACACATTCACATGATCAACACACACCTGGCCGGCACACCGGAGGCGACAACTCCGACGGGGCCTTCGAGCACAGTACGCGACGGGGGCATCATGGATGGCGGCACGCCGCGCCGTACGCGCCCCGCATGCTTCATAGGACAAGCGTACTGTTAGAGTTCGGAAGTACGAGGCGCGCAGCCCGAAACGCGTCCTCGACGACAGCCGCCGGCGCAGCCCCGCCGGTGGCCACCCCACGGGGCCCGCACGCGCCCCGATCGGAACACCGACGAGTGGAGCTGAACGTATGACAAGTATCGATACATTCGGCGCCAAGGGCACCCTCGAGGTCGGAAGCAACTCCTACGAGATCTTCCGCCTCTCGGCCGTGCCCGGCACCGAGAAGCTGCCCTACGCCCTGAAGGTCCTGGCGGAGAACCTGCTCCGCACCGAGGACGGCGCCAACATCACCGCCGACCACATCCGCGCCATCGCCAACTGGGATCCGTCGGCGGAGCCGAGTATCGAGATCCAGTTCACCCCCGCCCGCGTGATCATGCAGGACTTCACCGGCGTGCCCTGTGTGGTCGACCTGGCCACCATGCGTGAGGCCGTCACCGCCCTGGGCGGCGACCCGAACAAGGTCAACCCGCTCTCCCCCGCCGACATGGTCATCGACCACTCGGTGATCCTCGACGTCTTCGGCCGCGCCGACGCCCTCGAGCGCAACGTCGACCTCGAATACCAGCGCAACGGCGAGCGCTACCAGTTCCTGCGCTGGGGCCAGGGCGCGTTCGACGACTTCAAGGTCGTCCCCCCGGGCACCGGCATCGTGCACCAGGTCAACATCGAGTACCTGGCCCCGACCGTCATGACCCGCAACGGCCAGGCCTACCCGGACACCTGCGTCGGCACCGACTCGCACACCACGATGGTCAACGGCCTGGGCGTGCTGGGCTGGGGCGTCGGCGGTATCGAGGCCGAGGCCGCGATGCTGGGCCAGCCGGTCTCCATGCTCATCCCGCGCGTGGTCGGCTTCAAGCTCACCGGTGAGATCCAGCCGGGCGTCACCGCCACCGACGTCGTGCTCACCGTCACCGACATGTTGCGCAAGCACGGTGTGGTCGGCAAATTCGTCGAGTTCTACGGCGCCGGCGTGGCCGAGGTGCCGCTGGCCAACCGCGCCACCCTGGGCAACATGAGCCCCGAATTCGGTTCCACCGCGGCGATCTTCCCGATCGACGGGGAGACCATCAACTACCTGCGTCTGACCGGTCGCTCCGACGAGCAGCTGGCCCTGGTCGAGGCCTACGCCAAGGAACAGGGCATGTGGCACGACGCCGCGCACGAGCCCGCCTACTCGGAGTACCTCGAGCTCGACCTGAGCACCGTGGTGCCCTCGATCGCCGGTCCGAAGCGCCCGCAGGACCGCATCCTGCTCAGCGAGTCGAAGGCGGCGTTCCGCTCCGACATCACCGACTACGTCACCGGTGACTACAACGGTCTCGACGAGGGCGTGGAGGAGACCTTCCCGGCCTCGGATCCGGTCTCGGTCTCGGCCGGCGCCGCCAACGAGAGCTACGCCCCCGCGCATTCGGCGGCCAACGGCGCCAAGGGCCGCCCGTCCAAGCCGGTCAAGGTGGTTTCCGAGGACCGTGGCGAGTTCATCCTCGATCACGGCGCGGTCGTGGTCGCGGGCATCACCTCCTGCACCAACACCTCCAACCCGTCGGTCATGATCGGTGCGGCGCTGCTGGCCCGCAACGCGGTCGAGAAGGGCCTGTCCAGCAAGCCGTGGGTCAAGACCAACATGGCCCCGGGTTCGCAGGTCGTCTCCGACTACTACGAGAAGGCCGGCCTGTGGCCGTACCTGGAGAAGCTGGGCTTCTACCTGGGCGGTTACGGCTGCACCACCTGCATCGGCAACACCGGCCCGCTGCCGGAGGAGATCTCCAAGGCCGTCAACGACAACGACCTGTCGGTCACCGCCGTGCTGTCCGGTAACCGCAACTTCGAGGGCCGCATCTCCCCCGATGTGAAGATGAACTATCTGGCCTCCCCGCCGCTGGTCATCGCCTACGCCCTCGCCGGCACGATGGACTTCGACTTCGAGACCGACGCGCTGGGCCAGGACACGGACGGCAACGACGTGTTCCTCCGCGACATCTGGCCCTCGGCGCAGGAGATCGACGACACCATCAAATCGGCGATCAGCCAGGACATGTTCCGCAAGTCCTACGCCGACGTCTTCAAGGGCGACGAGCGCTGGCGCAACCTCGACACCCCGTCCGGTGACACCTTCGCCTGGGACGAGAACTCCACCTACGTCCGCAAGGCGCCGTACTTCGACGGGATGGAACTCGAGCCGGCCCCGGTCGAGGACATCAAGGGCGCCCGCGTGCTGGCCCTGCTGGGTGATTCGGTCACCACCGACCACATCTCCCCGGCCGGTCCGATCAAGCCGGGCACCCCGGCCGCGCAGTACCTCGACTCTCACGGCGTCGAGCGCAAGGATTACAACTCCCTGGGCTCGCGGCGCGGCAACCACGAGGTGATGATCCGCGGCACGTTCGCCAACATCCGGCTGCGCAACCAGCTGCTCGACGACGTCTCGGGTGGTTACACCCGCGACTTCACCCAGGACGGTGGCCCGCAGGCGTTCATCTACGACGCCTCGCAGAACTACCAGAAGGCCGGCATCCCGCTGGTCGTGCTGGGCGGTAAGGAGTACGGCTCGGGTTCCTCGCGCGACTGGGCGGCCAAGGGCACCCGTCTGCTGGGCGTCAAGGCCGTCATCACCGAGTCGTTCGAGCGCATCCACCGGTCGAACCTGATCGGCATGGGCGTGATCCCGCTGCAGTTCCCCGCGGGTGAATCGGCCGCGTCGCTGGGCCTGGACGGCACCGAGGTGTTCGACATCGAGGGCATCACCAAGCTCAACGAGGGCACCACGCCGAAGACCCTGAAGGTCACCGCGACCAAGGAGAACGGCGAGAAGGTCACCTTCGACGCGGTCGTGCGCATCGACACCCCCGGTGAAGCCGACTACTACCGCAACGGCGGCATCCTGCAGTTCGTGCTGCGCAACATGATTCGCGGCTGATATCCCGCACCACGCGGTGCGGCGTCGTGCCGCGCCCGGCGACCGTTCGGCTCGCCGGGCAGGCACGAATCTCGTTGTGCCGCCGCAGGATCTACGCGTCCATGCTCGTACTGTGAGAACCCCCGCGCCGGATCGTCCCGGCGCGGGGGTCCGTGCATTCCCCGCTGGAGGAGCCCATGCCCAAGGTCAGTGACGATCACCTCGCCGCCCGGCGCAGCCAGATTCTGGACGGGGCGCGGCGGTGTTTCGCCGAATTCGGGTACGAGGGTGCGACCGTCCGCCGTCTCGAAGAGGCGATCGGCCTGTCCCGCGGTGCGATCTTCCATCATTTCCGGGACAAGGACGCCCTGTTCCTGGCCTTGGCCCAGGAAGATGCCGGACGGATGGCCGAGGTCGCGGCCAACGAGGGCATCGTGCAGGTCATGCGGGAGATGCTCGACAATCCCGCGCAGTACAACTGGCTGGGGACCCGCCTCGAGATCGCCCGGCGCCTGCGCACCGATCCCGAATTCGCGGCCGGCTGGACCCAGCGTTCGGCCGAGCTCACCGCGGCCACCCTGGCCCGGCTGGAACGTCGCAAGGCGGCGGGCGCGCTGCGCGACGACGTGCCCACCGATGTGCTACTCGGCTATCTCGATCTCGTGCTCGACGGGCTCATCGCCCGCATCGCCTCCGGCCACGTCAACGAAAACCTCACGGCCGTACTCGATCTCGTGGAGGCGTCGGTCCGCCGCCGCGACTGAACCGCCCGCGATATCCGCCCGTGCCCGTGCCGGGTTCGTCGTACCATGTGCTGATGATCATGGGGCGGGGACGACGAGACGGACATATCGGCGGTGCTGCGCGCACCCCACTAC
>NZ_BAFW01000140.1 GCF_000308535.1 Nocardia cerradoensis NBRC 101014
GATCCACGAGAACAAGGGCCTCACCGATCACATCCGTTCCGTCGCCGGACGTTTCGCCGGAATCGGCTATTCCGCGCTCGCGGTGGATCTGCTCTCCGAGGAGGGCGGTACCGCCACCTTCACCGATCCGGCCGCCGCCACCGCGGCACTGGGCAAGGCACCGCAGGACCGTTTTCTCGCCGATCTGCAGTCCGGACTGACGGAACTGGGACGCCGGGTGCCGGGAAAGAAGCTGGGCGCCACGGGTTTCTGTTTCGGCGGCGGTCTCACCTGGCTGCTGCTCACCCACGGCACCCGGGAGCTGGCCGCGGCCACGCCGTTCTACGGCCCGTACCCCGAGGGCGGTGAGATCACCTCCGCGAGTGCGGTCCTGGCGGTGTACGGCGCGCTCGACCAACGCGTCGACGCCACCCGCCCCGCCGCCGAGGCGGCGTTGAACCGAGCCGGCGTGCCGCACGAGATCTTCGTCGCCGACGATGCCAATCACGCGTTCTTCAACGACACCGGCCCGAACTACCAGCCCACCGCGGCCGCCGCCGCCTGGCAGCGCGTCACCGACTGGTACGCGCAGTATCTCGGGTGAGACGCGCCAGGGCGATCCGGCTCGCGGTGCTCGGGGCGGGTGTCGTCGCGGTGGCTGCGGCCGTGACCGGGAGCGTGGTGCGTCCACCGGTGTTCGAACCGGCGCCCGTGCGAGCGACCGCTCCGATGGGGTGGAATTCCTGGGATTCCGGAATCACGCTGACCGAGCAGTCGGTGCGCGAGACGATCGACGCGATGGTGTCGGACGGGATGCGCGATGCCGGCTATCGCTACGTCGACCTCGACGCGGGCTGGGCTGCCCCGCAGCGGGATTCGTCGGGTGATCTCGTCGCCGATCCGGTCCGGTTCCCGCACGGTATGGCCGCGGTGGCCGCCTACGCCCACGAGCACGGCATGTCTCTGGGCCTGTATTCCAGTCCCTTCAACGAGATCTGCGGGCAGAGCCCGGCGACCGCGAGCCGCGGCCACGAGCTGCAGGATGCGCGGCGATTCGCCGGCTGGGGTGTCGACCTGCTCAAATACGACTGGTGCCGGACCGACGCGAATCACGATGAGCAGGTTCGTGATTTCGCCCGGATGCGCGACGCGCTGCGATCGACCGGACGCGGCATCGTCTACATGATCAATCCGAACAGCTCCGCCGACGCCCGCGCCGGCGTCGACTACGACTGGTCGGCCGTCGCCGATTCGGCCCGCAGCTCCGACGATCTGATCCCGATGTGGCGCAACATCTTTCCCGAACCCGATATCGGCGGATTCGACACCACGTCGGTCCGCGGTGTCGCCGACGAGGCCGACGCCGCGCTCCGCGCCCGGCCCAGCCGGCCCGGATACTGGCCCGACCCGGACATGCTGGTCGTCGGACAGTCGATGTCGCAATTCCTCGGCGCTCATCTGGACGGCCTGCCCGGAACCGCCGTGCGACGGTCGGCGCTCAGCGCCGACGAGACCGCCTATCTGGCCCGCCGGTTGGGGATCTCCCCGGAAACGCTGGCGCTGCTGCGCAATCCACGCACCCTCTCACCCATCGAGGAGCAGGCGCACCTGTCGCTGTGGGCGATGCTGTCCGCACCGCTCATCGCGGGAAACGATATCCGCACGATGAGCGAATCCACCCGCGCCCTGCTCACCGACGCCGGTGTTATCGCCATCGACCAGGACTCGCGCGTAGCCCCCGCCGTCCCGCTGCCTCGCGAGCACCGGATCCTCACCAAACCCCTGTCCGACGGTTCGGTGGCCGTGGCCCTGCTCAACCCCGGTGAGCACCCCCTCACCCTCACAACCAGCGCCACCGAAGCCGGTCTCGCACAAGCACAGTCGTACGCCGTCCGCGACATCTGGGCCGCGACGACGTCGGTGACCGACGGCCGCGTCGTCGTGCCGGACATCCCCGCCCACGGCGTGGTGCTGCTGAGGATCACTCCCGCCGCGTGATGTCCCCGGGCCGAATGCCGAGGGGAGGGTGAAAGCCGGCTACGGGATGTGCCGGACGGTTCCGTCGGCCGCCGACTGTTCGATGGCGGCGAGGAGTCGGTGGTGTCGCAGGGCGGTCTCGAAGCTGGGATGTGGTTGCCGGGCTTCGGCGATGGCTCGCGCGACCTCCTGGTAGAGGGCTGCGATGTTGGCCGGTGGGCCGGACCGGACGCCGGCGGGGATGGTGCGATAGGTGTCGGGCACCGTCAGGGTCTCGTCTCCGATCCGGATGTCCCAGTCGCCCCAGTGGATGAAGCTCCCGGGCTGGGTCGGGGTGGCGGTCAACGTTGCCTCGCTGCCGACGAGTTCGAGGCGGAATCCGTACCGGGCGGGTCCGTTACCGCCGTGCACGGCGACCGAAGCGGTGGCGCCGCCGGCGAGCAGTCCGTGCAGCAGCACGTGGCTGGGTGTGGCGTTGGGTGCCCACTGCTCCGTCCCGGCGATGAGCACGCGGTCGTGCGTGCGGGGCAGCCGTGCGGAGACTTCGATCAGTGGGCCCGCGACACATTCGAGTGTGGCCAGGAAGTGACCGGCCATGATGGTGAGGATGGTGGTGCCCGCCGAAGGGTCGAGGCCGAACACCAGGTTCGGCCCTATCCGACTGCCGCCCCAGGGGGCGCCCTCCGCCACCAGCGCGACCGATTCGAGCGTACCGATCCGGTCGTCGGCCAGCAGGTCCGCGACGAAACGGGCGTTCGGCGAATGGTGGCCCTGCAGGACGACCGCGTGGACGACGCCGGCGGCGGCCGCGGCCTCGGTCAGCCCGGCCGCTTCGTCGGCGTCGATGCCCAGCGGCCACTCGGACACGACGTGCTTACCGGCGGCGAGCGCTGCCTTGATCACGGCGGCGTGCCCGGATGCCTTCACCGAGACGACAACCACGTCGACCTCGGCGTGTGCGATGAGGTCGCCCGCATCGGCGAAGGCGTGCCGTACCCCGTGAGCGGCCGCCGCCCGATCCGCGCTGGCCTGGTTGGTGGTCGCGACCGCGGTCACCTCGAACTCCTCGAGCGCCGCGAGCGCGGGCAGGTGTGAGTTACCCGCCCAACCGCTGGCCCCGACAACTCCGACTCGGATCATGGATCCCACTCTCTAGTTGTGTACCTTTTGGTAAGAAACTAGAGGGAGCGGCCTTCGCACGCAAGCGGTAATGTACCGATAGGTAAACAATTACGGAGAGGACACCGGAGGACGGCATGCCCGGCGGACGCCCACGCTCGTTCGACACAGACACCGCACTCGACCGCGCAGTGGAGGCGTTCTGGCGCAACGGCTTCGAAGGCACCTCACTGGCCGACCTGACCACGGCGATGGGCATCAACAAGCCCAGCCTCTATGCCGCCTTCGGCAACAAGGAGGAACTGTTCGGCAAGGTCCTCGCCCGCTACCTCGACGGCCCCGGCGCCTACGCCACCGCCGCATTGACCGCGCCGACCGGCCGCGAGGTCGTCGAGCGACTGATCCACGGAGCCGTCGACCTGGCAGCAGGCGACGGCACGCCCCGTGGTTGCCTGTGCGTCAAGACCGTTCAAGCCTGCGGACCCGACGCGCACGCTGCACGTCAGGACGCCGTCACGGTACGCAAAGCCGGCGAGACGGCCCTGCGCCGGCGGCTCGAGCAGGCCACCGACCTGCCCTCCCGTCACGATCCAGCCACCCTGGCCGCACTCGTCCACACCATCTCCGACGGCATCGCCGTCCAGGCCGCGGCCGGGCGCAGCCGCGACGAGTTGCGGCAGGTCGCCGACTCAGCGCTCCGTGCCCTCTTGGACGACGACACGTAGATCCACCGGCGGGCGGGTGCGGGAGAGGTCGAGTTGCGGTTCGCTGCCGAGATACGTCCGCAGCAGCACCGCGGCTCGCCTGCGCCACGCACGATCCACATTGGTGCCGCGATCGGCGACGATGTCGGCGAGCCGGGCGCGGAAACGCTGCTCGCTCATGCCGAAACGCACGAGGATCTCCTCGTCGGGTGGCCCGCCGTAGGGCAGCCACAGGACGGCGAAATCGATGATTGCCTGTTCTTCCTCGGTCATCGCTCACTCACGGAATTCACGGGCCCCGCCGCACGGTGACGGGGCGGTCGGACTTTGCGGTACCCGTCAAAGTGTAATATTGTCCAGACAGGTGTCCACCTCCGTGGCGCCGAGGATCTCAGTCACTTCCTCCGTACCGGAGGGGAAGAAACGACACGCTATGGCGACAACACCGCACAGCCCGTTCGACGTCGCGAGCACCCGGACTCTGATCGCACCGGAAATCCGGCGCCGCATTCGCGCGGCGACCGGCTCCGACCTCGATCCGGAGCGCATGAAGGCACTGGAGGCCGTCTATCTGGGGATCGTGCTGACCGCGAGCATGGGCTACTCACTGCACAGCGGCACCTGCTCGGTCGAACATGTCGCGACCCGGATCATCTATCGATGACGTCCGCTCGTTCGGCTCCGGCACCGTGTCCGGAGCCGCGGCGATCAGCGATCCGGTTCCGGATCGCCCCATCGCGCGCGGATCGCACCCCACGGGTCGGCGAATGTCGGCGAGCCGTCGCGGTACGGCGACAACCGGCCGAGATACCAGCGCACCACCGGACCGAACGGGCGGGTGATCAACCGCAATTTACCTGTCCTGGAACGGATTTCGGCGAGCATATCGGGGAAGGAGTGGTGCTGGAAGTGCAGCACTTCCTGGGAGCGGACGGTGTCCATCCAATCGGTGGCGAACCAGTCCGCTTCACTGTCCGGGTCCCCGTCCAGTCCGCGCGGTATGGCCCCCGGCAACCCGGAGGCGGCGGCGATCGAGGCACCTATCTCGCTCTGGCGCAGCCGATGTGACGCGTCGCCGCCGATCAGGAAGACCTCGCGTACGGACGGCGTGCCGATCGCGGCCGTGAACGCGGCGGCCACATCGCGCACGTCGACCGTGTTGATTCGCCCGTCGGCCGGCAGCGCCGCCTCGAAGGTGAGCATGTCCGCGTCCAGGCCGAGCATCGGCTCGACGGTGAGTACGCCGCCGAGCCGCAGGATCACCCATTCCAGTCGCGACGCCCGCACCGACTGTTCGGCCTCGGCCTTGTGCGCGCCGTACAGATCCGTCGGCCGCACCGGGGTGTCCGGCGTGAGCAGTCCGCCGGACCGATGCGGATTGCGAGCGCCGTAGACCGCGATACTCGACGCGAGGACGAACCGCGGCGGCGTGGCGAGCTCCGCCGCGGCGTCGAGCAGTGTGGCGGTGGCCTCCACGTTGACGGCGCGGGCCAGTCCGCGGCGCTGGTAACAGACCGGCGGGATGATCGCGGCGAGGTGGACGATCGCGCTCGGGCGCACCGATCGCAGCAGCTCGCGAACCTGTTGCGGCACGGTCAGATCCGCCCACCGCACCTCCACGCCGGCACCGGTGAACTCCCGCGCGGCGCGGCGGTTGGCCGGTATGTCGAGGTCGGTGGCGACCACACGGGACCCGCGTGCGGCGAGGGTGCGCACCAGCGCGGTGCCGACCAGCCCGAACGCACCGGTGACGAGTATCGGCCCCGACGTCATTCGGCCACAACGTTTCCGGCGATCAGCGGCAGGTCGAGCGCGGTGCGGATTCCGGCGGGGGCGCCGACCACCGCGGGGATGGCGTTGACGATCCGGCCCGCGGCGGCCACGATCGCCGCGTGGTTGTGGTCGCCGTGGCGGCTGGTGGGACAGATGTCGACGGTATAGGAGGGTTCGCCGACGATCTCGACCCGATAGGACCCGCCGGGCTGGGCCGGCTGCGGCCAATCGGGACGCAGATCGCCGCGCAGCCGGGTGGTGTGTTCGATGACGATGACCGGTCGGCCCTTCACCATCCCGCGGATCTCGAAACGCAGTGCCGCGACCGACCCTTCGGGCACATGCCCGGCCGCGATGTCGAAACTTTCCGGCGCGGGCTCCCGTTCGTAGGATTCGGTGATCTCGTCGACGGTGATGCCCAGCCCGGCCTCGAGTTGCCGGATCGTCGTGCCCCAGGCCATGCCCAGCACTCCGGGCTGGAGCAGCATCGGCACCTCGTCGAGGGGTTTGCCGAATCCCATCACATCGAACATGACCGTCGCGCCGTCGTAGGTGGCGTAGTCGGCGATCTCCGAACACCGCACCTGTTCGATGTCGCGGCAGGTGCCGGCGAAGGCGAGCGGAATCAGATCGTTGGCGAAGCCGGGATCGATGCCGGTGATGAAGATGCTCGCATCACCCTCGCGCGCGGCCGCCTCGATGGTGGCGAAGAACTTGTCCGGCAACACCTTCCACGGATACTGCAAGAGCCCGGGAGCGGATCCGACGATATCGACGCCGGCGGCCAGGATGCGGCGGCAGTCCTCCAGCGCTTCCAGCAGCCGGGTATCGCCCATCGCGCAGTAGACCGCGCAGTCCGGGCGCAGGGCGAGCACCTCCGCCGGCTCACCGGTCGCGCGGATGCCGGTGGTGACGTCCAGGCCGGCCAGTTCGCCGGCGTCCTTGCCGATCTTCTCCTTCGTCGAGACGCACACGCCGACCAGTTCGAAGCGCGGGTCCTCGATCAGGCCGGCCAGTGCGAGCCGGCCGACATTGCCGGTGCCGATGTGCACGACGCGGATGGGCATTCGTTTCTCCTCGGATCGCTGCGGCACCGCGGCCGGCGTCGCTGCCGTACCGGCGGGTGATCACACGAGCCACAGTCGGACAAGTGTCTGGACAGTACTACGATCACTCGGCGGCCGACAACGGATCACCCGCGCGAACAGCGGCCGGACCTCTGGAACAGTGTCTAGAACATGTTCCAGTTTGCATGGTAGCGTCACCGGCATGGGACGTGTAGACGGCAAAATTGCACTCATCAGCGGGGGCTCGCGAGGTATGGGTGCGGCCCACGCGCGGCTGCTCGTCGCCGAAGGCGCCAAGGTCGTGATCGGTGACATCCTCGACGACGAGGGTGCGGCTCTGGCCGGCGAACTCGGCGACGCCGCGCGTTTCGTGCACCTCGACGTGACCGCGCCCGAGGACTGGGCGGCTGCGGTGTCCACGGCGGTCGGCGAATTCGGCAAACTCGACGTGCTGGTCAACAACGCGGGCATCGTCAACGGCAATTCGCTGCGCAAGTTCGAGCTGGAACAGTGGCGCCGCATCCTCGACGTGAACCTGACCGGAACGTTTCTCGGCATGCAGGCAGCGGTCGATCCGATGATCGCCGCCGGTGGCGGATCCATCGTCAACGTCTCCTCCATCGAGGGACTGCGGGGTGCGCCGTGGGCCCACGGTTACGTCGCCTCCAAGTGGGGCGTGCGCGGCCTGGCGAAGTCGGCCGCATTGGAGCTGGCGCAGCACAACATTCGCGTGAATTCCCTGCATCCCGGACTGATCCGCACCCCCATGACCGCCGCCATTCCCGACGATCTGGTGACGATTCCGCTGGGCCGTCCGGCTCAGCCCGAGGAGGTGGCGACCTTCGTGCTGTTCCTCGCCAGCGACGAATCCTCGTACGCGACGGGCTCGGAGTTCGTCGTGGACGGCGGCTTGGTGACCGCGGTACCGCACAAGACCTCCTGACCCCGGACGACTTCCCCTCCAGGAGCACAGACATGCCCGAAACAGAAACCAGCACAATCGATCCCGCGACCCTGCTGCGGCTGCCGACCCACAACGGCCACGCCCTGCTCGCCGGCCTGCGGCGCCATCGGCGCGAGCCGGTGATGACCCTCGGTGACACCGTCCTCACCGGCGCCGACGTCATCGACGCCATCAGCCGCTACATCGCCGCGTTCGCCGCCCACGAGGTCGGGCTCGGCACCCCGAGCGCACTGCTCGCCCTCAACCGCCCGGAGGTGCTGTTCATCCTCGGCGCCGGCCAGATCGCCGGACATCGGCGCACCGCACTGCATCCGATGGGCGGCCTCGACGACCACGTGCACGTGCTCACCGACGCCGGCATCACGAATCTCGTCATCGATCCGCAGCCCGCGTTCGTACGCCGGGCGCGCGAACTGGCCGACCGGGTACCCGAACTGAAGCGGATCCTCGTCCTCGGCCCGGTCCCGGAGGAACTGGCCGACATCGGCGTCGACTTGATCTCCGCCGCAGCGGAATTCACTCCGGAACCGATCGAAGCGGTCGACATCCCACCGGATTTCGTCGTCTCGATCAGCTACACCGGCGGCACCACCGGAAAGCCAAAGGGCGTCATCGGCACCGCCGGCACCATGGCGACCATGACCCAGATCCAGCTCTCGGAATGGGAATGGCCGCAGCGGCCGCGGTTCCTGATCTGCACACCGCTGTCGCATGCGGGCGCCGCGTTCTTCCTGCCGGTGGTGCTGCAGGGCGGGCAATGCGTGGTGCTTCCGCGATTCGACGCCGGTGAGGTGCTGCGCGCCATCGAGGAACACCGCATCTCCGCGACCATGCTGGTGCCGTCGATGCTGTACGCGCTGCTCGACCATCCCGATATCGACTCGCGCGATCTGTCGTCGCTGGAAACGATCTACTACGGCGCCTCCTCGATCGATCCGAAACGCCTGACGCAGGCCATCGCCCGGTTCGGCCCCATCTTCGCCCAGTACTACGGCCAGTCCGAGGCGCCGATGGTGATCAGCTACCTGGGCAAGGACGAGCACGACGAGGCGCGGCTGACCTCGTGCGGCCGTCCGTCCGCGACGCTGCGCACCGGGCTGATCGGCACGGACGGACAGCGGGTGGCACCGGGCGAGGTCGGCGAGATCTGCGTATCCGGGCCCCTGCTGGCCGGCGGCTACCTGAACCTGCCGGAGGTCACCGCGGAGACCTTCCGCGACGGATGGCTGCACACCGGAGATCTCGCGCGCGAGGATCCCGACGGCTTCTGGCATATCGTCGGGCGCAGCAAGGACATGATCGTCACCGGCGGCTTCAACGTCTTCCCCCGGGAAGTGGAGGATGTCATCGCCGCCGACGCCCGCGTGCAGGGCGTTGCCGTCGTCGGCATCACCGATCCGCGCTGGGGCGAGGCCGTGACCGCCGCGGTCGTCTTCGATCCGGCCACCGCCGCCGATCCCGACGCGGTGGCCGCGGCGATCGACGACATCCAGCAGGATGTCAAGCGCCGCAAGGGTTCGGTTCAAGCTCCGAAACACGTCATCGTGGTCGATGCGCTGCCGTTGACCGGACTCGGCAAGGTCGACAAGAAGGCCGTGCAGGTCCTCGTCACCGCCGAACTCGATCGGTAGGTAGTCACCCAGCTTCACGAGCGGCCCCGCGCCCCGGCTCCCCCACGACATCGGCGAGATGCCGTGCGCCGGTAGCGATCTCGGTCGCCTCCGTCATCGCCAGCCGGAATTCGTGGTCGGCGGCCGGCGCGGGGCCCTCGTGATGACTGATGCCCGCCGTGCCGATGACGTAGTGCAATGCCGTGTCGCCGATGTACACGGTGACCGTGCCCGCGGGCACGACGTCGGCGATCGCGCGACCCAGCGGCAGCGCGAACCAGTGCGCGCGCACCGCATCGGTCGCGCGGCGATCACCCAGTAGCGGCGCCCCCCATTCCGAGAGCGCTTGCAGCACAGGCCGAAGCGCCGCGCCGGTCGGTGTGAGCTCATAGACGGCGGCGGCCGAGCGCGACCCCACCTTGCGGTGGGTGAGGATGCCGTCGCGTTCCAGATCCTTCAGCCGGGCCGCCAGGATATCGGTGCTGATGCCCGGAAGGTCGGCGAACAGATCGCTGTATCGCCGTGGCCCCGAGCACAATTCGCGAACCACCAGCAGATTCCAGCGATCGCCGACGACTTCGAGCGCGCGGCTGACCGGGCAGTAGTGGTCATAGGTTCGGCGTGGCACATCCCCACCCTATCCCAGCGCTTGGAAATTCCAAGCGCAAACTTGGAATAACCAAGTACAGTAGGCGGCCTACACGCCGGAAGGGGATGTTCATGCAGGTCAACCAGTCCAGCAAACTCATGGGGGTTTCGTACGAGATCCGCGGCCCCGTCGCCGAACAGGCCGCGCGACTGGAAGCCGAAGGCCATCACGTCGTCAAACTCAACACCGGCAATCCACTGCCGTTCGGCTTCGAGGCGCCCGCGGAGATCCTGCAGGACATCGTGCGGACGTTGCCGGTCTCGAGCGGCTACTCGTCCTCGAAAGGCCTGTTGCCCGCGCGGCGCGCGGTGGTCCAGTACTACCAGACCCTCGGGGTCACCGACATCGACGTCGAGGACGTCTTCCTCGGCAACGGCGTCTCCGAACTGATCATGATGGCACTCACCGCGCTCCTGGAGACCGGTGACGAAGTTCTCGTTCCCGCACCGGATTTCCCGCTGTGGACCGCGGCGACGACCCTCAACGGCGGCCGGGCGGTGCACTACATCTGCGACGAGGGCGCCGACTGGTATCCGGACCCGGCCGATATCGCCGCCAAGATCACCGACCGCACCCGCGCCCTCGTGCTCATCAATCCGAACAACCCCACCGGCGCCGTCTACCCGCCCGAGGTACTGCGGCCGATCCTCGACATCGCGCGCCGTCACAACCTGGTCGTCTTCGCCGACGAGATCTACGACAAGATCTATTACGACGGACTCACCCACACCTCGATCGCCGCGCTGGCGCCCGACCTGCTGTGCCTGACCTTCTCGGGACTGTCCAAGTCCTATCGCTGCGCGGGTCTGCGCTCCGGCTGGCTGGTCGTTTCCGGTCCCACCGGCCACGCGGAGAACTACCTCGAGGGTCTCACCATGCTCGCGGGACTACGGCTGTGCGCGAATGTGCCGGGGCAGCAAGCGATTCAGGCCGCACTGGGCGGACATCAGAGCATCTACGACCTGACGCTGCCGGGCGGGCGCCTGCGCGAACAGCGCGACCGCGCGTGGGAGGCGCTCACCGCGATCCCGGGCATCACCTGCGTGAAACCCAAGGGCGCCCTCTACGCGTTCCCGCGCATCGATCCCCGCGTCTACCCCATTCACGACGACGAACAATTCGTCCTGGACCTTCTCCTGCAGGAAAAGCTGCACATCGTGCAGGGCACCGGCTTCAACTGGCCCACCCCCGACCATTTCCGGATCACGACCCTGCCGCACGCCGACGAACTGGAATCCATCATCGAGCGCATCGGCCGCTTCCTGTCCACCTACCGGCAATAGTCGCGTTCGATTCCCGGTGAACGAACCGGCCACTCGAGATATCCGGAATCTCGGGGAGGTTTGGGGCGGAACCCGCGCGGCATTCCGATCGCAGGAAAGGAATCGTCATGATCGTCATTCTCGGGCTCGTCATCCTCATCGCCGCGGTGGTCGCCGGCGTCGTGGGCGTGGTCGTCAACACCGGCGCAGGCCATGCTCTGAACGGCAATTTCACCGCCTTCGGCTATCACTTCACCGGCTCCACCGGGACGCTGTTCCTCTACGGCATCGTCGTCGGCGCCGTCGGCATGGCGGGGTTGAGCCTGCTGCTCGCGGGCAGCCGCCGCAACGCCCGCCGCGCGAGCGCCGCCCGCCGCGAATTGGACGCCACCCGCCGCGACGCTCCCATCTATTACGGTCCCGCCGCCACCGCGGACGCACCGCACACCGCGTCCCAGCCGGTCGGTGGCACCCAGCCCGCCACGCCCAAGCGCGGACTGGGCAGGATGTTCGGGCGCGGCCGGACCGTCCATCAAGCCTGATCGGGGCGGCCGATCGTGAGCCGCCTCTTTCTCCACTAACCCACCTCCGGACCCCTCCGCCCGGTACCATTTATGGGCGCACAGGGTGTGACCAGCCAATATCCGGATGCCGTTCGCGAACCGGACGAGTGGCCGTCGCACGGCAGTCCCTATCGACTCTCGGCGGTTCGCGCGAGCAGCGGTTCGTATGAGCTCGAGAGTCATCAGCAGGCATCGAGGCCGCGCCCGACGACCACGAATGGACCCGTGCGGGCCCGGCCGGATCGGATCGACGACGATCCGACGACTCTCCGCCCGGAGGTGGATGGTGGCCGAGAAATTCGAAGGACATATCGCGCTCGACATCCGTGATTCCGTCGCCGACTGGAAGCCGTTCGCGGAACCGACCGCACCGCGCGGCGCGCCCAATGTGCTGTATCTGGTGTGGGACGACATCGGAATCGCCACCTGGGACTGCTACGGCGGGCTGGTCGAGATGCCGAATATGCAGCGAATCGCCGACCGCGGAATCCAATTCACCCAGTTCCACACGACCGCGCTGTGCTCCCCGACTCGCGCGTCACTGCTCACCGGGCGAAATCCGACGTCGGTCGGAATGGCGACCATCGAAGAGTTCACCGACGGCTTCCCGAGTATGAGCGGCCGGATTCCCGACGACACCGCGCTGTGTTCGGAGGTCCTCACCGAACGCGGATGGAACACCTACGCCGTCGGCAAATGGCATATGACGCCGCTGGAGGAGAACAATCTGGCGGCATCGAAACGCCATTGGCCGCTGGGGCGCGGATTCGAACGGTTCTACGGATTCCTCGGCGGTGAAGCCGACCAGTGGTATCCCAATCTCGTCTACGACAACCACCCGATCACACCGCCGTACTCGCCGGAGGACGGCTATCACCTCTCGAAAGACCTGGCGGACAAGTCGATCGAGTTCATCCGCGACGCGAAGGTCATCGCCCCGGACAAACCGTGGTTCATGTACCTGTGCCCCGGATGCGGTCATGCGCCGCATCACGTCCCGCGCGAATGGGCGGACAAATACCGCGGCCGATTCGATATGGGATATGAGAAGTATCGCGAGATCGTGCTGGAGAACCAGAAGCGGATGGGGCTGATCCCGGAGGACACCGAACTGTCGCCGATGAACCCGTACGCGGACGCCACCGGAAGCAACGGCGAGCCCTGGCCGCTGCAGGACACGGTGCGGGCATGGGATTCGCTGTCCGAGGACGAGAAACGGCTGTTCCGCCGCCAGGCCGAGGTCTTCGCCGGTTTCCTGTCCTATACCGATGCGCAGATCGGGCGGCTCCTCGACTATCTGGAGGAGAGCGGGCAGTTGGACAATACGATCATCGTCACCTTCTCCGACAACGGCGCCAGCGGTGAGGGCGGTCCGAACGGCTCGGCCAACGAGATGAAATTCTTCAACGGCTACATCGACACGATCGAGGACAGCCTGGCCAAACTCGACGAACTGGGATCGCCGACCACCTACAACCACTACAGCATCGGGTGGGCGATGGCGTTCAACACCCCGTACAAGCTGTACAAACGCTACGCCTCCCACGAGGGCGGCATCGCCGACGCCTGTCTGCTCTCGTGGCCGGCCGGGATCGCCGCCCGGGGCGAACTGCGCCACCAGTACCTCAACGTCTGCGATGTCACCCCGACGATCTACGAACTGCTCGGCATCACGCCCCCGGAGACGGTGAAGAACGTGACGCAGCGCCCGCTGGAGGGAGTCAGCTTCCGGGCCCTGCTCGACGACCCGGGCGCCGACACCGGCAAGCACACCCAGTTCTATTCGATGCTGGGCACCCGCGGCATCTGGCACCGGGGATGGTTCGCCGACACCGTGCACGCGGCGTGCCCGTCGGGCTGGGGACATTTCGACAGCGACCGCTGGGAGCTGTTCCACATCGAGGAAGACCGCAGCCAGATGCACGACCTGGCCGGCGATCGTCCCGAGAAGCTGGAGGAATTGAAGGCGCTGTGGTTCGCCGAGGCCGAGAAGTACAACGGCCTGCCGCTCTACGACCTCGACATCGTCTCGGTGATGCTGCGCGACCGGCCGACGTACGCCAAGACCCGCGACAGCGCCGTCTACTATCCCGGCATCGCCGAGGTGGGTCCGGGCGCCGCCCTGGAGATCCGCGGCCGGTCCTTCGCGCTGCTCGCCGAGACGACGATCACGAGTCCCGACGCCGAGGGCGTGCTGTTCGCTCACGGCGGGCGACTCGGCGGGCACACGCTGTTCCTGCAGGACGGCCACCTGTACTACGTCTACAACTTCCTCGGCGAGGAGGAACAGGTGATGGTCTCCGACCGCCCGGTACCGGTGGGCGACCACATCCTGGGCATGCGTTACGAACGGAAGGGCACGCGGCCGGACAATTTCACCCCGACCGGAGAGGCGGTCCTCTACATCGACGAGAATCCGGTGGGATCGCTCGACGATATGCGGACCCAGCCGACGGTGTTCTCCGGCGTCGGCGAGGGCGTGCGAATCGGTCGCGACGGCGGCCGGTCGGTATCCCCGCGCTACCACGCGCCGTTCCCGTTCACCGGCGGAATCATGCACCAGGTCGTCGAGGATGTCAGCGGTAAACCGTATCTCGACCTCGAAATGGCCGCCGCCGCAGCCTTTTCGCGGGATTGACCGGTGGTGTCGCGGCAACCCTCGCGCGCACGATAGCTGCACCAGTGCCCACGGGATCGCCGCGGCACCACTATCCTCGAACCATGTGTTCTCCCAGTGCCACGCTGACGGTGTGGGCGGGCTCGTGGCTGGCGGGCCGCAGCGCGCCCGACGACGTGCTGGACGCGTTGCGCGCCTGGTCGCCGCAGCACAGTGTCGCCGCCGGTGACCCGCTGACCGGCGGACGGACGGGACTGCCGTGGCCCTCGGCCGAGCCGCTGGAGGCCGGCACCGGAATCATGGTCCTGCTCAAGGTCATTCGCGAGGCGATGGCCGCGCCGGGAGCGCAGATGCGGCTGGTGCTGCCGGTGCCGGGCGATGCGCGCGGATTGCCGGTGGGCACCGAATTCGCCACGGCGGCAATGGATGCCGAGGAGGGCGTGATCGCCGGCGTCCCCGGCGGCGAGGGCGTGGCGCTGGTGCCGCAGTGGACCGACGAGGAATCGCTGCAGTGGACCGTGTTCCACACCCCGGTTCCGGTGCCCGCACCGGATATGGCGCTCGGCGAGGCCGAGTACGCGATGCGGGAGGCGGTGCGCGAGGCCGCGGAGGCCCTGATGCGATTGCACACCACCGCGGTCGGCGGTGACGACGATCCGCGGGAGTTGATCGAGGCCGAACTGGCCGCCTGCTCGCGCCACATCTACCCCGACTCGGCGCCGCTGCGGGCCCGCCGCATCCTCGATTCGGCCGACCATGTGGCGGCGATCCTCACCGTGGCCCAGCAGACGGCCCCCTCCTCCCCCAGTTCGGCCAGCGCCGTGCAGGCTCAGGAGACGCTGCTGCGGCCGCTGTGGAACGCTCTGCGCGCCGCCCGCCTGTCCGCGGTGAACGCGGCGGCCGGTCCGCGTTAGGTCGCGGCCTCACCCGTAGGCGACTCGGGCAGGTTCAGTTCGTAGTCGTTGTAGCGCCCGCAGACTCGCATGCCGAGCCGGGCCAGTGCCGCGCGCAACGCCTCGTCGTCGAATTCGAATACCCGCAACATGGTGATGTCGGGCATCACGGCGCGCAGTTCGGCCACGACCGCACCGAAGGCGGCGGTCAGCAGATCGGCATCGGCCTCGCGGTGGGCGAACCCCTCCTCGGCGCTGATGTAGGCCTCGGCGCCGCCGGCGAAGGTCGTGATCGTGGTGATCGGTTCGGTCGCCGACCGGGCCGAGAGCACGGTGGTGAGCAGCACCCGGCCCGGCGGGTCGGCCGATTCGGCGAGGGTGTGCACCAGCCGCTGCAGCGGCGCACTGGTGTCCGGGACCGGAGGCCGGGTGAGGTCGAGCTCCCACAGCCGCGCGTACTCGTCGACCCGCCGCGCACCCAGTTCGACCGCGGCCCGGCCGGACGGCCCGATGTCGGTGCCCTGCCAGCGCAACACCCGGTACCCGGCGGCGGTGGCCCGGCGCACGGCCTCGGCGGTCAGCCGGCAGACCATCTCGGTTTCGGCCGCCTGCGGTTCGGACTCGTCGGCGCGGCCCAGATGCAGCGAGTGCACGAGGCGTTGCGCGGACACCGCCTGCACCCACGCCTCACCGAGGCCCGCATCGCGCAATTCCGCCCAGCCCAGCAGCTCACCGCCGCCGCGGGCCGCGATCACGCCCAGCAGATCGGCGGTGCCGTCGGCGACGGAAATATCTTCGAGCAGGGGCAACCCGGTGCGGCCCGCCAATTCGGCGGCCAGCCGCAAACCCGTTCCCGGATGCTGGTCCCACTCCAGCGCGATGTCCACCTCCGCACAATAGCGGTGAATTAGCTGATCGCAGGCCACTTACCGCGCGAAACATCGGCGATCGGCCGACGGGATCAGTGCTTGCGCACCACCGTCTCGCCCTCGTCCGGTTTCCAGATCACCACGTCCATATGCCCGCCGCCCACCTCGACCGCGGAGGCGCCGGTGATATCGGCGGCGAAGAACGGATCCAGGCGCTGCCCGCGCAGATCGAAACCCGTATCGGCGTACAGCGATTCGGCCCAGCGCCGCTGCAACTCGGCGTCGGGCACCTCGCGCACCACGCCCCACAGCTTGGCATCGCCGTCACCGACCTGGGGGTCGACGGTGGCGGTGTGCAGGCAGAAGCGCGGGTCTCGGCGCAGATCCGCGAATTTCCGCGTGCGCGGCATACCGACCAGCCACAGGTGATCCTCGAACAGACGCGGTTCCAGCGGGCTGATCCGCGGATATCCGTCGCGGCGAGTCGTCGCCAGCAGGCACAGATTGCCGGCCGCCGCGTGACGGCGCAGGAAGATTCCGGCGATGCGCGGGGCGGCGCCGGCGAATTCGCTCCACCTCGTCATAGTCGTACGGTAGAACTTTCGGCGGGCACGTCATACAACATCGAGGTCGTCATGAAGATTTCTCCGCGCCGGATGGTGGGCGCCGTCGCCGCCGCGTTCGCCTGCGCCCTGGTGCCGCCGAGCGGCGCGCACGCCGTGGTCGGCGGTGCCCCGGTCGACGCCGCCGACTATCCGTGGCTGGCGGCCATCGGCACGCCCGTCTACCCGACGCGGACCGGCGGGCAGTTCTGCGCCGGCGCCCTGATCGCCCCGGATCGGGTACTCACCGCGGCGCACTGCGGGGCCCTGGCCCGCACGCTACCGGGAACGACGGTGACCTTCGGCCGCACCGATGTCGCCGGGCACGGCGGGGTCACCATCGGAATCGCCGATGTCCGTATCGACCCGGATTTCCGGGTGTCGCTGTTCGGCACCGATCTGAGCTACCACCACAACGTCGCCGTGCTGGTCCTCAGCGCACCGGTCGCCCTGCCGACCGTGGCTGTGGGGGCGCCCCACGGGGATACGGCGACGGTGCTCGGCTGGGGCGCCACCTCCGAGGACGACCAGTCCAACAGCGTGCTGCGGGCGGCGACGGTGCCGCTGGTGTCCGATGCTGCCTGCGCGGTCGCCTACGCCGCCGAATTCGATCCGGCCGAGGCGGTGTGCGCGGGCTCCCCCGCCGCCGACACCGCTGAATTCGACAGCGGCGGGCCACTGTTGGTGGACGGCAAGGTCGCCGGCATCACCTCGTGGGGTAAGGGTTCGGCCGAACCCGGATTCCCCGGTGTGTACGCGCGGGTGCCCGCACTCGACTTCTGAGCACCGCGTTCCGAGTCATCGCACCCGGACCGGCTGGGCGGGCGCGACCGGGCGGAACGAATCCGGATCGGCGGCCTCCCAGTCGGCGCGCCAGCTCGCCGGCGGATGGACGAGCAACTCCCCGGGCGCCAGCCATTCGTAGAGTTCGGCGTACGACCGGATCTCGTTGGCCGCCACCTTCTTCCGCAGCATATGGGTGTCGAGTCCGGCGGGGTCGTGCACGCCCATCGAGGCCATCATCTGCATCGCCTGGCGCACCGTGGCCTCCTGATACCGCTGCACCCGCTCGGCCTTGTCGGCGACGTCGAGGGCGCGGGCACGCCGCGGATCCTGGGTCGCGACGCCCACCGGGCACTGATTGGTGTGGCAGCGCTGGGACTGGATGCATCCGACCGCCATCATCATCGCCCGGGCGGCATTGGTGAAGTCCGCGCCCTGCACCAATCGCTTGACGATATCCGTGCCGGTGGCCACCTTTCCGCTGGCTCCCAGCCGGATCCGGTCCCGCAGGCCGGTTCCGACGAGTGCGTTGTGCACCGTCATCAGCCCGTCGGTCAGCGGGAGGCCCACGTGGTCCTCGTATTCCAGCGGTGCGGCCGCCGTACCGCCCTCGGCGCCGTCGACGACGATGAAATCGGGTGCGGCCCCCTCGGCGATCATCGCCTTGCAGATCGCCAGGACATCCGTGCGGGACCCGACGCACAATTTGAACCCGATGGGCTTGCCGCCGGACAACTCTCGCAGCCGGACGAGAAAACGAATCAATTCGCGCGGGGTGTGGAATTCCGAATGCGACGGTGGGCTGACGCATTTCTCGTGTGCGGGCACCCCGCGATAGCGGGCGATCTCCTCGCTCACCTTTGCGGCCGGCAGGACCCCGCCGAGTCCGGGTTTCGCACCCTGACTCAATTTCACCGAGATCGCCTTCACCTGGTCGTAGCCGGCCTTCTCGGCGAACTGGTCCGGATCGAAGCGGCCGTCGCGGGTGCGGGTGCCGAAGTAGGCCGAACCGATCTCCCACACCAGATCCGCGCCGCCCTCCAGATGGAACGGCGTCAGCCCGCCCTCACCCGTGTCGTGCGCGAAACCGCCGCGGGCGGCGCCGATGTTCAACGCGCGCAGCGCATTCCCCGACAGCGCGCCGAAACTCATCGCCGAGATGTTCAGCAGCGACATGGCATAAGGCTGCCGGCAGTCCGGGCCACCGACCAGCACGCGCGGCGGCTGCTCGGGTTCCGGGAGCGCGGCCACCGAATGGACGAGGAATTCGTAGCCGACCGCCTCGATATCGCGCTCGGTTCCGTAGGACAGTTCGCCGTGAATTCCCTTGGCGCGCTCGTAGATCATCGTCCGCACGTCGCGGTCGAAGGGGCGGCCGTCGAAATTCCGCTCGATGAAATACTGCTGCAGTTCGGGCCGGATGCTTTCCAGCAGATAGCGCATATGCCCCAGCAACGGATAGTTGCGCAGGATCGAATGCCGGCGCTGCACCAGATCGTAGGCGCCGACGAGAACGAGCAATCCCGCGCCGACGGCGAGGATCCACCAGGCCCACGAACCGATCGCCGCGATGACACCCAGCACGACCACCGCCACCGTGAGCAGACCGAAGAGGAAGAACCGCGTCATCGCCCCACCGCCACCTTTCGCACAGGGGTCCTCGCCACCGAGCACGACACCGCGGGACTCCGGCCCGCGCACACCCTACCGTTCATACCGGGGGCATACCCGCTCGGCGGCGATCACTTTCGGCGGCGCACGGGTTCACAGCATCCGGGTGCGCAGATCGCCCCGTTGCGGGTGCAGCCGTATCCGGGAACCGTGCCCGAGCGCCGGGGTGCGTTCCCGTGGAGATGTTCACCGACCAGTTCGGCGACCATCCGGGCGAAGCGGGGATCCGGGCCGGGAGTGGCAGCGCGGGCGAAGGCCATACCCAGTTCGGCGGCCTTCTCGGCGGCCTCGTTGTCCAGGTCCCAGACGACCTCGAGGTGATCGGAGACGAAGCCGACCGGGCAGACCACGACGGCCTCGACACCCTTGCCGGACAACGCTTCCAGATGGTCGACGATGTCGGGATCCAGCCACGGCACCTGCGGCGGCCCCGACCGCGACTGCCACACCACGTCGAAATCGTCGAAACCCGTTGCCGCGGCACACAATCGGGCGGCCTCGGCGACCTGGCGGCTGTAGAGGTGACCGCCGTCGGCGGGCGGTCCGGCCGCGACGTCGGCGGCGACCGGAATCGAGTGAGCGGTGAACACCAGCCGGGCGCGGTCGCGCGAGTCGGCCGGAAGTTCCCGCACCGCCGCGCGCACGGCATCGGCGAAGGAGTCGATCAGCAGCGGATGATCGAAGTACTGCCGCAGTTTGGTCAGTTCCGGCGCGCCGTCGACGGCCGCGCGGGCACGCTCGATGTCCTCGTCGTACTGGCGGCATCCCGAATATCCGCCCCATGCCGAGGTCGGGAACACCAGGGCGTGGCCGATGCCGTCGGCGCGCATGGTGGCGACCGTTTCCTCGATCATCGGATGCCAGTTGCGATTACCGAAATACACCGGCAGATCCACTGCGCGCGCGGCGAATTCGGCCTCGATCGCGGCGATCAGTTCGCGGTTGAGCGCATTGATCGGCGAGACGCCACCGAAGTGCAGGTAGTGCTGGGCCACCTCGTCGAGGCGTTCGCGTGGCACGCCCCGGCCGCGGGTGACGTTCTCCAGGAACGGCATCACGTCCTCGGGCCGTTCGGGACCGCCGAAGGACAGCAGGAGCAGTGCGTCGACGGTCCCGGTCACGGCTGATTACCTCCAGGCTCTCAGTTGGCCGACCAGTTCTCCGGGAACCAGGTGTTGTGGCTGGCGCCGCCGTCGACGTAGATGATCGAACCGGTGGTGCCGGGCAGCCAGTCCGACAGCAGCGCGACGATCGACTTGGCGACCACGGTCGGGTCGTCGACGTCCCAGCCGATCGGCGAGGCGCCGTCCCAGTAGGTGTTGAGCATGTTCAGCTGCTTGGCGTCGTCGGTGGCCGTCCCGGCGATCGCCTTCGCGGCGAGGGTCTTGATCGGGCCCGCGGCGATCAGGTTGGAACGAACCCGCTTGGCCTCGCCCACCTCTCGCGCCACATAGCGGTTCACCGACTCCAGCGCGGCCTTGGCCACACCCATCCAGTTGTAGAACGGCATCGCGGTGCGCGGATCGAAGTCCATGCCCACGATCGAGCCACCCTCGTTCATCGCGGGCAGCACCGCGCGCGCCAGCGAGGCGTAGCTCCACGCGGAGATCTCGAAGGCCTTGGCGGCGTCGGCGCCCGGGCCGTCGAGGAACGGCAGCGCGTCGGGGCCCATCAGAGTGCGCGGGGCGAAGGCGATGGAGTGCAGCACGCCGTCGATGCCCTCGGGCGCGAGTTCGCGCACCTTGTCGGCGAGACCGGCGAGGTCGTCCTCGTTGGTGACGTCGAGGCCGATGGCGGGCGCGATCTCCTGCGGCAGGCGCTTGGCGATGCGGTCGATCAGGCGCAGCCGCTCGGGGATACCGGTGATGATCACCTTCGCGCCCTGCTCCTGCGCCACCTTGGCGGCGTGGAAGGCGATCGACGAATCGGTGATGATGCCGGTGATCAGGACGGTTTTACCGTCCAGGATTCCGCTCATGGGTGGTGAATTCTCCTCGGGAAACTCGGATGGAAGTCGGCGGGGCTCGGGAGCAGGTGGGTCGGCGACCGCTTGCTCAGTGGCCCATGCCCATGCCGCCGTCGACCGGCAGGATCGCACCGGTGATGTAGGACGCGTCGTCGGAGGCCAGGAAGCTGATCGCCGCGGCGACCTCTTCGGTCTGGCCGATGCGGCCCGCGGGAATGACCTTCAGCGCCATCTCCCGCATGTCCTCGGTCATCTCCTCCCGGGTCATATCGGTGTCGATGAAGCCGGGCGCCACCACGTTGGCGGTGATGTTGCGTGAGCCGATCTCGCGGGTGATCGCGCGGGCCATGCCGACCAGACCGGCCTTGGCCGCCGCGTAGTTCACCTGGCCGGGGCCACCCATCTGCCCCACGACCGAGCCGAGGAAGATGATGCGGCCGAAGCGGGCCCGCAGCATCGCCCGGTTGGCGCGCTTGGCGCAGCGCCAGGCGCCGGTGAGGTTGGCGTCGATGACGCGGGTGAACTGCTCCTCGCTCATCCGCATGAGCAGGGTGTTGTCGACGATGCCGGCGTTGGCCACCAGCACCTCGACCGGGCCCTGCTTGGCCTCGATCTCGCTGAAGGCCGCATCGATCGAATCCGCGTCCGTCACATCGCATTTCACGCCCAGAAGACCTTCCGGCGCGCCCGATCCACGATGGGTGACGGCAACCTTGTGCCCGTCGGCGGCCAGCCGCTGGGCCACCGCGAGACCGATACCGCGGTTGCCACCGGTCACCAGGACCGATCGGGAAGTGAAGTTCGACATGAATGTCAACCTATCTGTTCGAGTTCGACTGTCGTGGCCGGGTTGCGCGGTACCCGTTATGGCAGGCGTTGACGATAGACCAAACCGCTCACCACACCCGCGGCGGTCAGCAGCAGACCCAGGAGCAGCCACGGCCGGCTGGCATCACCCATCTGCATCTCGTAGCCGATCTGCTTGTCCAGGGTGTCGTAGACGGCGCTGAGTTCTTCCAGTGTGGAAGCGGTGTAGAAGTCGCCGCCGGAGATCTTGGCGATCTCGCGCAAGGAGTCGTCGTCGACCGGAACCCGGACGCGCTGCGAGCCTTTGCCGTCCTGATCCGGAATCTCGACCGAACCCCAGGTGGTGCCGAAGGAGATGGTCGACACCGGGATGCTCTTCTGCTTGGCGACCCGCGCCGCGACGAAGCCGTGCCGGGGATTGTCGACGTCCTTGTCGTCGGGCACGGTCTGCTTGCCGTCGGACATCAGCACGATCCGCGCCGGGGGCGGTGTCTGCGCCCCGCCGAGGACCGAGGCGAGCGTGTCGATGGCCTGCAGCGCGCTGTAGATGCCCTCACCGGTGGCCGTGCGCTCGGCCAGCTTCATGTTCTGGATGGCGGCCTTCATCGCCTCGCGGTTGGTGGTCGGCGACACCTGGACCGACGCGGTGCCGGCGAAGGTCACCAGGCCCAGGTTGATCCCGGGGGTGAGCCCGTCGACGAAGTCGGTGGCGGCCTTCTTGGCGACCTGGATGCGCGAGGGCGGTACGTCGGTGGCTTCCATCGACAGCGAGACGTCGATCACCAGCATGACCGTGGCCCGGTTGCGCGGCACCTTCTTCGCCGCCTGCGGGCCCGCCGCGGCCACCGTCAGCAACGCCAGGCCCACCAGCATCAGCGCCACCGGCGCGTGCCGCCAGGCGCTGGGCCGCTTGGGCGCCACCTGCTCGAGGGTCTCCATATTGGAGAAGCGCAGCATGTGACGTTTGCGCCGCCGCTGGACCAGCACGTAGAGCAGCGCGATCGCGGCGACGACGATCAGGAATGCCAGCCAGATCGCGGACGTGAAATGCGAAATACTCACTGTCGGGGCACCCGCCCGGTCGGGGCGCCGAAGGTGTGGCGCCGAGTGGACACGAAACGGACCACGTCGGCGATCCAGTCACGATCGGTGCGCAGCGTCATCACCGGCGCGCCGCAACTGCGCAACGCCGCCTCGACCTGTTCGCGATGCTGCTGGGCAGCACGGCCGAAATCGGCGCGCAGGGTGGGAGTGACGCTGAATTCGCGGGTGCGGCCGGTTTCGGGGTCGTGGAGCACCACGTCACCGACATCGGGCAGATCCAGATCCAGCGGATCGAGGATCTCCACACCGAGCAGATCGTGACGGCCGGAGATCGCGCGCAGCGAACGCTGCCAGTCGATCTCGCCGAGGAAGTCCGAAATGACAACGGCCAGACCGCGTTTGCGTTGCGGCCGGCGCAGCGATTCGATGGCGCCGCGCAGATCGCCGCGCACGCCGTCGCTCGCATGGGGGGTGGTCGCGATACTGCGCAGCAGCGACTGGGCGTGCACCCGGCCGGTACGGGCCGGAATCCGGTACAGCCGTTCACCGTTGGCGACGACCGCGCCGATCCGGTTACCGCCGCCGCTGGTCAGATGCGTCACCGCGGCAGCCGCCGCGACCACCAGATCGCGCTTCTGGCACAGCGCGGTGCCGAAGTCCAGACTGGCCGACAGGTCGACCACCAGCCAGGTCTCGAGTTCCCGATCGGCGATCATCTGGCGCACGTGCGGATGGGTGGTGCGGGCGGTGACCGACCAATCCATCTGGCGCACATCGTCACCCGGCTGATACATCCGCGCGTCCCCGGGTTCGGACCCGGGGCCGGGGATCAGGCCGAGATGATCGCCGTGCAGGACGCCGTCGAGGCGGCGGCGCACCGTCAACTCCAGAGTTTTCAGCGCCGCCGACAATCGCGGATCGCGCAGATCTCCGGACCGGAACGACGGCGGGGCGCTGTCGGGATGGGCGGGGACGTGAGCTGAGTTCGTCACTGGCGCAACCGAATCCGATGCCCCGCTCACTGGCGCTGCGGCTGCCCGGCGCCCTGACCGTTCTGCGGCTGACCGGCCGGATGCGGGGCGACGGGCTGCGGCGCGGCAGCCTGCGGGCCCGGAGCCGGCATCGGCGCGGGACCGCCCTGGGCGGGTGCGTTGGCCTGGGTGGCGACCTGCGGCAGGCCGACCGTCTGCAGCACCCGGCGGATCACGTCGTCGGGGCTCACCTCGTCGGCGAGCGCGTCGTAGGACAGCACGAGACGGTGGCGCAGCACATCCGGAACGACCTCGACGACGTCCTGCGGCACCACGTAATCGCGGCCGCGGATCAGCGCGACCGCACGGGCGGCGGCGATGATGCCCAGGCTGGCACGCGGCGAGGCGCCGTAGGCGATCCAGCCCGCGACGTCGTCCAGCCCGAATTCGGCCGGCTTGCGGGTCGCGGCGATGACGCGCACGACGTAGTCGACCAGCGCGTGGTGGACGAAGGTGTTGGCGGCCAGTTTCTGCAGCCGGATCAGTTCGGCCGGCTCGAGGATCCGCTTGGGCTCCGGCGGGGTCACACCCATCCGGTAGATGATCTCGCGCTCCTCCTCGACCGTCGGATAGTCGACGACGACCTTGAACAGGAAGCGGTCGCGCTGCGCCTCGGGCAGCGGGTACACACCCTCGCTCTCGATCGGGTTCTGGGTCGCCATGACCAGGAACGGATCGGGCATGGGGTAGGTCTTGCCGCCGATCGACACGTGCCGCTCGGCCATGACCTCGAGCAGTGCCGACTGCACCTTCGCGGGCGCGCGGTTGATCTCGTCGGCGAGGACGAAGTTGGCGACGACCGGACCGAGTTCGGTATCGAATTCCTCGCGGCCCTGCCGGTAGATGCGGGTACCGATCAGGTCGGTGGGCACCAGGTCGGGGGTGAACTGCACGCGCGAGAAGCTGCCGCCGACCACCTTCGCGAAGGTCTCCACCGCCAGCGTCTTGGCGATACCGGGCACACCCTCGAGCAGCACGTGCCCGCGAGCCAGAACGCCGACGAGCAGCCGCTCGACCAACCGGTCCTGACCGACGATGACCCGTTTGACTTCGTAGATCGCCTTCTCCAGGGTCGCGACGTCACGCTCCAAAGTGCCCGAGGCGGCCTCCGCCTGCTTCACCGCACTCCCAGCGCTCACATCGTCCGTCGAAGTCACCAAACTCCCCGCTTTCGCTTCGGTCTCCATGCGTGCCGCCCCAACTATTCCAGGTATCGAGCAAGATTGCCGCAACTGGGCTCGCACAATGTCGCGGGCCAGGCCTCCCGGGCGGCTCGGAAGGCACTCGACGGTGTCCGGAATGCGCCGATTCCGAATTGCCGTGTCGCGGCGGGTGGCCGCGGCGGGATCAGCCCACCGCGGCCAGATATTCGGCGTAGAACAGGGCCAATCCGACCGCGGCCGCGATGCCCGCGAGCAGCCAGAATCTGATGATCACCGTGGTTTCGGGCCAGCCGCCGAGTTCGAAATGGTGATGGAACGGCGCCATCTTGAACAACCGGTTGCGGGTGGTGCGGAAAACCGCGATCTGCAACGCCACGGACAGGATTTCGGCGAAGAACAACGCGCCCACGACCACCATCAGCAATTCGGTGCGGGTGGTGATCGAGATTCCGGCCAGCAGTCCGCCCAGGGCCAGCGACCCGGTATCGCCCATGAAGATCTTGGCCGGATTGGCATTCCACCACAGGAATCCGATGCAGGCGGCGCCACCGGCCGCGCACACCACGGCCAGGTCGAGCGGGTCACGCACGCTGTAGCAGCCCGGAAGCGCGTGGGCGGCACAGGAATTGGTGTACTGCCAGAAGGTGACGATGACGTAGGCGCCCAGCGCGAAACCCATCGATCCCGCGGCCAGGCCGTCCAGACCGTCGGTGATGTTCACGGCGTTGGACCAGGCGACCACCACGAAGCACACCGCCAGTAGGAAGACCACCAGCGGAAAGGCCACCGTGGGCCAGTCGCGCACGTACGACACCTGCCGGCTGGCCGGGGTCAGCCCCGTGCTGCCGGGAAAGCGCAGCGCCAGGATTCCGAAGATCACGGCCGAGCCGATCTGCCCGATGTACTTGCCCGTCGCGGTCAGGCCCAGGTTGCGATGCTTGCGGATCTTGATGAAATCGTCGAGGAAGCCGACGAAGCCCAGCGCGGTGGCCAGGCCGAGCACCAGCAGCCCGGACGCGGACGGGCCGTCGGCGTCGTAGCGCAGGCCGATCAGGTGCGAGCCCAGATAACCGGCCCACAACCCGGCCACGATGGCGATGCCACCCATGGTGGGCGTGCCTCGTTTGGCCTGATGACTCTGTGGTCCCTCGACGCGGATCTGCTGGCCGAGATTCCGGCGTGCGAACAACCTGATCAGCAACGGCGTCACGGTGATCGAGACCGCGAGTGCGATCGCCGCCGAGAACAGGATCTGCCTCATCAATACCCCAACTACTGCCGAACTCTCGGCTCGTGCCGAACGGACCGGCACGATATGTGCCGATTCGCATGGTAGCCAAGATCATTCGGAGGTGCGTCAGGTGATCAGGCGAATCGCGTACGGCATGATGCCGCCCTCGCGCACCGGCGAAATCTTCACGACGTCACCGGATTCGGGCGCCTCGATCATCTTGCCGTCGCCCAGGTACAGCGCGACGTGCTCGCTGCCGTTGGACCCCCAGAACAGCATGTCGCCGCGCTCGCGCTGGGCGACCTTGACCCGGGTGCCCATCGTGTACTGATAGCCGCTGTAGTGCGGCAGGGAGATGCCGACACCGGCGAAGGCGTAGATCATCAGGCCCGAGCAGTCGAAGCCCACCTTGTTGTAGTCGCCGTAGGAATCGGCCACACCGCCGTCGTGGATGCCCTTGGTGGGCCCGTCCTCGTCGCCGCCGCCCCAGGCGTAGGTGACGCCGAGTTGCGACATCGCGCGGTCGACGACGGTCTCGATCAGTTCGGAGCGGCTGCCGCTGGGCCGGCTGGGGGTCGACATCGACCGGCGCGGCGCCGGCGCGTTGTCCAGCTGGGTGTGCGGCCGCTTGCCCTCGGCGAGTTCGGCGGCGCGGTCCCGGGCGGCCTGATCGGCGGCGGCGCGCGCGG
>NZ_BAFW01000139.1 GCF_000308535.1 Nocardia cerradoensis NBRC 101014
AAAGGGCATGACACCCACCGCGTCCGCGGGCCGGCCGGCCCGGCGCAGGCAGCTGCGCACGATGGGTTCCGCGAAATCCGGGGCCACCACCATCGCCGCGGTGCGCCGTTCGAACACCTCGCGCACCGATTCCGGAAATTGCCGGGTCAGGGTGGCGGCGATACCACCCGGGAAGGTGCCAGGCGGCGCCCACATGGTGCCCAGGCGGTACAGGGTAGCCCGCACCGCGTCGCGATCCCATTCCCGCGGCCGGTCCGGCTCGCCGGCGGCCGCCAAATCCTCGTAGTCCCAGGCGGATTCGCCGTAGAGGATGTTGCCGAACAGGTCGGCCAGCACCCAGCCGTCGGCCCCGCCCAGTGCCAGTGGACGGCGGGCGGTCGCCTCCGCGATACGCTGCGGCCACTGCGAGACGGTCCAGTCGCGCGGGTCGTCGCGCGGCCGGTCGCCGCCGAAGGCGTAGCGGTCGTACCACACCAGCGACTTGTCGGCGGCCTTGAACGGAATGCCGTAGAGCGCACCGTCTTTCCACAGCAGCGAGCGCCACCGATCCGGATAGCGCGGGCCCGCCGCGTCGTGCCACAGCGTGGGCGGCAGTGCGCGCAACACCCCGCCCGCCAGCTCACCGATCCGCCCGACCTCGGGCAACATCACCAGATCGGGGGCGGAGCGGCCGCGCGCCTGCAGGGCCGTATCGATATCGTCGCCGAGCGGCAACACCGCGACCGTGGCACCCAGCCCAGCATCGTCGAGCACCCGGCGGAACGCGACGAGCTCGGATCCGCTCCAGGGCACCGCGATCCGCACCGAGGCGGGGTGTCCGAACAGCACTCCGGGGGCGCATGCGGTCAGCACCGGCGCCAACGCCGCGGCGCGCAGCACCGCCCGCCGTGTCGCCATGCCCACCCCCGAGTCCGCGTGCCCTGCAGCGAAATTCGAATGCCGGCCCGCATGATTCGCGGACCGGCATTCGGATCATCGCTGAAATACGGTTACCCCGTCAACGTCCCGGATACTCCGGCGGCTGCCACGGCCGGCCGCCCGCGTCGCCGGGGCGCGGCGCCGGTTGCTGCTGCTGCGCGGGGGGCGAGGGCGGAATGGGAGCGCTCTGCGGCGGCAGATGCCGGGGCTGATTGGGCGCGACCAGCGGCGAATCGACCGGCGTCGCCGCCGCGGCCTCAGCCGCGCGCACCGCCCGCTCGGCGGCCGGATCGGTCTTGATGTCGAACCAGTCGGCCACTTCGTCGGCGTCGTCGTCGGGTGTGCCCGCGGCACCGTCGTCGCTGGGCTCGTAGCGGAAGACGCCGTCCTCACCCTGGGTGCCGAAGTTGCGGGCGAACCCTTCCAGCGCCTTGCCGAAATCGCTGGGCACCATCCACACCTTGTTGGCGTCGCCCTTCGCGACCAGCGGCAGCGTCTGCATGTACTGGTAGGCGAGCAGTTCCGGGGTCGGTTTGCCGGATTTGATGGCGGCGAAGACCTTTTCGATCGCCTTCGCCTGGCCCTGAGCCTGCAGGTAGGCGGCGGCGCGTTCACCCTGGGCACGCAGAATCCGGCTCTGCCGCTCACCTTCGGCGGACAGGATGGCCGACTGCTTGGAACCCTCGGCCGCGAGGATCTGGGACTGCTTGGCACCCTCGGCCGTCTTGATCTGCGCCTCGCGGTTTCCTTCCGCGGTGAGGATCATCGCGCGCTTCTCACGGTCGGCCTTCATCTGCTTCTCCATCGATTCCTGGATCGACGGCGGCGGATCGATGGCCTTCAATTCCACTCGCGCCACCCGCAGGCCCCAGCGGCCGGTCGCCTCGTCGAGGACGCCGCGCAGCTGCGAGTTGATCTGGTCGCGGGAGGTCAGTGTCTCCTCCAGGGTCATGCCGCCGACCACGTTGCGCAGGGTGGTGATGGTCAGCTGCTCGACCGCGGCGATGTAGTTGCTGATCTCGTAGACCGCGGCCTGCGGGCTGGTGACCTGGAAATACACCACCGAATCGATCTGCACGGTGAGGTTGTCCTGGGTGATCACCGGCTGCGGCGGGAACGACACGACCCGCTCGCGCAGGTCGACCTTGGCACGGATCCGGTCGGCGAACGGGACCAGGAATGTCAACTGGCCCGATACGGTGCGCGAATATCTGCCCAGCCGCTCGATCACCGCGGCCTCGGCCTGCGGTACCAGCGCGATCGACTTGAAGACCACCACCGCGACCAGCACCACGATGACGATCGCGACGATCAGTACAGCCATTACGGCCCCTTCCAGACGACGGCGTGCGCGCCGTCGATCTTCATGACGTAGACGGTCTCACCCTCGGCATATTCATCGGCCGGGTCGAACGGGCGTGCGCTCCACACTTCGCCACCGATCTTCACCTGACCGCTGTTCTCGTTCACCGCCTCCAGCACCTTCGCCGTCTTCCCCGGCAACGCGTCGACATTGGTCGGCGTGGGCGGCGGAGTCGCGAAGCGGCGCAACAACATCGGGCGAACGACGAACAGCAGCCCGATGGCGGAGATCGCGAACACCACGGCGTCGATCACCACCGACGTCTGCGCGATCCCGGCAACCCCCGCGGTGATCAACGCCGCCCCGCCCAACATGAGCAGCGTGAAGTCACCGGTGAGCATCTCGGCTGCGGCGAGCAGAATTCCCGCGACCAGCCATACGATTGCGGCCACGAGTCAACCGTACCGTGCCTGTCCGTTTTTCCGCGCCTTTAACGGGACGAGTCGAGCGGAAACACGCCGGTCACCGGTCCGGATCCGGTGGGCGCGAGGCTTCGCCGGCCGGACCGCATCGCCGGTCGTGGCCTCGCCTCCCGCCGAACGGCAAGGGAAACAGGTAGTTTCGGCCGGGTGAGTGCGCGCGACTACGGTGACATCTATTCCGGACACGCTCGAACCCGCAAGCGCGCGGTACCGCAGGTCGTCGCCGAACGCGATCTCGTCGCCGAGGACGCGGCCAGCGGATTCTGCGGCGCCGTGGTCGGTTTCGAGCGCACCTACGACGGCGAGTTCGTCAAGCTCGAGGACCGCGGCGGCCGGGTCCGGCTGTTCGCCTTGCGTGAGGCGGCGTTCCTGATCGACGGGCAGCCGGTGACGCTGGTGCGGCCGAAGACGACCGTACCGGCCGCACCCACTCGGTCCGCGTCGGGGTCGACCCGCGTGGAGGGGCTGCGCGCCCGCGTGGCGCGCGCCAGCCGGATCTGGGTCGAGGGCGTGCACGACGCGGCGCTGGTGGAACGCGTCTGGGGACACGATCTGCGCGTGGAGGGCGTGGTCGTGGAGCATCTGGAAGGCCTCGACCATCTGGCCGCGCGGTTGACCGATTTCGGCCCGGAGCCCGGTCGGCGGGTCGGAGTACTGGTCGACCACCTGGTCACGGGTTCCAAGGAGACGAATCTGACCACCGGACTCGGCCCGCACGTCCTCGTGACCGGCCATCCCTACATCGATATCTGGCAGGCGGTGCGACCGCAGGCCGTCGGCATCGAGGCCTGGCCGCAGGTGCCGCGCGGTGAGGACTGGAAGACCGGCGTCTGCCGCCGTCTCGGCTGGGGCACCCCGTCGGAGGGCTGGCGGCGGGTCTACAACGCCGTCGACAGCTTCCGCGATCTGGAAGCGCCGCTGCTGGGCGCGGTGGAACAGCTGATCGACTTCGTCACCGAACCGGGGTAAGGGCGCCGGTTCGCCGGAGGTCTGCCGATACACAGGTGCCGTGGTTACGCTGGCCGGTATGACGCCGCTGCAGCGCTACATCGCAGAGGAGATCGGCACCGACCATGCCGAGGGCCTGCTCAGCCGCCGCGAGGCGCTGCGACGGTTGAGCCTGCTCGGGCTCGGCACCCCGGCCGCGGTGGCGCTGCTGGCCGCCTGCGCGCAGCGGTCGGGCACCTCGGCGGGCACCACGAAACCGACCGCCCCGGCGAGTTCCGCGCCACCGCCGGGCACCGCGACCGCGGTCCAGCCGAGCGCGATCACCTTCCCGGCCCCGACGGCCGTACCCTGCAGGCCGCCTGGGCCGCCGCGGCGCAACCTCGA
>NZ_BAFW01000138.1 GCF_000308535.1 Nocardia cerradoensis NBRC 101014
GCTGATTCCGCTGTGTCATCAGCTGGCGCTGTCGTCGGTGGATGTGCGCTTCGGTTTCGCGGAGTCCGCGATCACGATCGAAGCGCGCGCGAAGACGAAGGGCCCCACCGGCGTCGAGATGGAGGCGCTCACAGCGGTCGCCATCGCCGGACTCACGCTGCACGACATGGTGAAGGCGGTGGATCCGGCGGCCGTCCTGGACGGCGTGCGCCTGCTGACGAAAGACGGTGGTAAACGCGGTCATTGGGAGCGACCGGATAGGGACCGAACCGAAGATGCTGCGATATCGGTCGATTCGCCCGCACGCCGGCAGTCGGTCGTGGACGGTCCGAGCGACCGCGCACACACCGATCACGCCGCTGACCGTCGGGGCGCCGGAACTTCTCCGCAGCCGCAGGCCGCGCTCACGGCGGACACAGGACACCGAGCGGCGACCGAGGACCGGCCGGTTCGCCATCACACGGAATCGCCCCGGGGCGCGCACTCCCCCGCCGACCCGCGCCACAGCGATGCGACACCCGCCGGCGAGGGTTCCCGGACCGCGGTCGTGGTCGTCGCCTCGACCGGCGTCGCCGCCGGCACGCGGGTCGACAAGACCGGTCCGGTGTTGACGGATTGGCTTGCGGGACTGGGGTTCTCGGTACGTGGACCGCTCGTCTACGCCGATGCCGAGATCGAAGCCGGCCTGCGCGACGCACTGGACGGCTCGCCGGGGCTGGTGATCACCACCGGCGGCACCGGCGCCTCGCCCTCCGATGCCACTCCGGAAGCGACACTGGCGGTGCTGGATCGGGAATTGCCGGGCGTGGCCGAGCTGATCCGCCAGCGCGGCACGGCCGCATTTCCGTTGGCCGCGTTGAGCCGTGGCGTCGCCGGCCTGTCCGGCACTACGGTGGTCGTGAATCTGCCCGGTTCGCCGGGTGGGGTCCGCGACGGGATCGCGGTCCTGGAACCGTTGCTGGATCATCTGCTGGCCCAGGTCGCCGGAGGAGGCCGCCATGAGTGAGTACACGCTTCTCACCCGCATCAGCGATCAGCCGTTGCAGCCCGAGGAGGTCGAGCGCGCGGTCACCGGACCCGAACACGGCGCGGTCGTGGTCTTCACCGGCAAGGTCCGCGATCACGATGGCGGACAAGCGGTTTCGGCCCTGGAGTATTCGGCCCACCCCGAGGCGGAGAAGTTCCTGACCCGGGTGTGCGCCGAGGTCGGGAAGTCCGCCGGGCTGCCGGTCGCGGCGGTGCACCGGGTGGGCGCGCTGACCGTCGGCGATCTGGCCATCACGGTGGCGGTCGCCGCACCGCACCGCCGCGAGGCCTTCGAGACGTGCGCGGAATTGGTCGACCGCATCAAGCACGAGGTGCCGATCTGGAAGCGCCAGCTGTTCGCCGACGGCATGTCCGAGTGGGTCAACGCCTGCGGCTAGGCCGGCGGAGTCAGCGCGCTTCCCCGCGGGGGTTCGCCTCGGCGGGCGCGGACTCGGTGAGATTCGCTTCGATGCGGCGCAGTGCACGGAACAGCGCGGCGCGTTCGGCGGAACTGAACGATGTCAGCGCCCGTTCGGTCAGCCGCGCACTCTCGGCTTCGATCTCGTGCTCCAGATCGCGCCCGCGCGCGGTCAGGTGCAGGCGGACCAGTCGGCGGTCGGTGGGATGCGGTTCGCGCCGGATCAGTCCGGCCGCTTCCATCCGGGTGGTCGCGCGGGTGACGGTGGGCGTCGCCAGGCCGAGTCGTTTGGCCACCTGACCGGGCGTCAGACCGTCTTCCTGCCACAGCTGTCGCAGGATGAACTGCTGGCCCTCGTAGACCCCGTGCCGGGCGTAGGCGGCGGCCGCCGCCACGGCGAGGGCGTGTTTGGTGGACCAGAACGCGGTCTGGAAGTCGTCGTCGGTCATGGTGTGTTCAGCGTAGAGGTATTGTTTTCGTTAGCCGACTCACGTTATAGTCGTTGCCCGGCTAATAACTTTGAACGGACGACATACGTGAAAATCGGCATCGCACTCACCGACTTCTCCTGGCCAGTCCCGGGCAGCGGCATCGGCTCCGCGGTCACGGAACTCGCGCAGGCTGCCGACGCGTCGGGAATCGACAGCCTCTGGGTAATGGACCACTTCTTCCAGATCGGCATCAGCGGCCATCCGCCGGAGTCGCCGATGCTCGAGGCGTATGCCGCGCTGGGATTTCTCGCCGGAATCACCGACCGCATCCGGCTCGGCACCCTGGTCACGGCGGTGCCGTATCGCCACCCCGGCGTGCTGATCAAATCCGCGACCACCCTCGACGTACTCAGCGGCGGCCGCCTGATCTTCGGCGTCGGTGCCGGTGCGCCCTTCGATCCGGAACCGATGGGGCCACGCACCACATTCGAGGCCGAGGGCCTGGGCATTCCGTTCCCACGCCTGCCGCGACGCTTCGAACAGCTGGAGGAACTCCTGCAGATCGCACACCGCATGTGGAGCGAGGACGAGACGCCCTATCGGGGCAACCATTACGAGCTGGCGCGGCCGCTCAACTCACCGAATTCGATCCAGCGCCCGCATCCACCGATCCTGATCGGCGGCAGTGGCGAACGCAAAACCCTGCCGCTGGTGGCGCGATATGCCGACGCCTGCAATCTCTTCGACCTCCCCGGTACCGGCTACGCGGACAATCTCGCCCACAAACTCACGGTGCTGCGGCGCCGGTGCGACGAGATCGGCCGCGACTATTCCACGATCGAGAAGACCGTCACCACGGCCCTGGATATCGACGCGGGTCACGGACCGGTCCTGGAGCATCTGAAAACTCTGGCGGCCACGGGTATCGACCACGTGATCCTCGGACCGGACGGACCCTGGACCCCACCGCGCCTGGAACGCCTCATCGAGATAGCGCCCGATATTCACGCGCTCTGAATTTCACGCGCTCCGATCCGTGTCGTCCCTCGGCACATACCGCCACACCGGCAGCAACGCCTGTTCGTCCAGCGGTTCCGGTCCGGTGTGGGCGGTGGCGTGCAGCCGGGCGGTCGCGGATTCCGGATCGAGTCCGGATCCGATGAGCACCAAGCGGGTTTCGCGAGCTTCACCGCGCGACCACGCCGCCGGCTCGAAGATCACATGCCGGCCGACCATGTGCAGCAGGAACTTTCGGCCCTCACCACGCACGCTGAAGGCGGTAGCGCCCTTGGCGCGGAACAACCCGGGCGGCGGATCCTCCAGGAAACCCACCAGGCGGCGCGGGTCGAGATCCGTTGCGGTGGTGAAGGATACGCTGTCGTAGCCGTCGTGCAGATGGTGGTGGCCGGGCACCTCGTGGTCGTGATCGTCGAGCAGTTCGTCGAACGACAACTGGCGGGCCACCGTTGATTCGCCGCGTTCGGGCACATCGAACAGCAACGGCGGATCGATGCGGCCGTGCGCGGTGGCGTAAACCGGCGCCCCCGCGGCGATCTGCTCGATTTCGGCGCGCAAGGCATCCAACCGCGCGGCCGATACCCGGTCGGCCTTGTTCAGTACGATCAGATCGGCCAGGCGTAGATGCTTCGCCAGTTCCGGATGGCGGGCGCGGCTGTCGTCGAAATGCTCGGCATCCACCACCTCGATCAGTCCGCCGTAGCGAATCCGCGGATTGTCACTGCCGATGACCATGCGGATCAGATTGCGGGGTTCGGCGAGACCGCTGGCCTCCACCACGATCACGTCGATGCCGTGGCGCGGCTCGGCGAGCCGGGCGAACATGTCGTCGAGTTCGCTCACGTCCACCGCGCAGCACACACAGCCGTTGCCCAGCGAGACCATGGCGTCCACCTGGCCCGCGACCAGCATCGCGTCGATGTTCACCGCGCCGAAGTCGTTGACCACGACCCCGATCCGGGCCTCGCGTCGCCGCAGCAGATGGTTCAGCAGCGTGGTCTTACCGGCTCCGAGAAATCCCGCGACCACCAGAACAGGTATGCGCCGATCCATTCGGCCGAGCTTACCCAGGCCCGGACGAGGTCGTGCCCGCCCCTTCGTGCGGAGGGGCGGGCACGAACGGGACCGATTACTTGCTCGGCCCCAGGAGGGTGGAGACCAGGGTGTAGGCGAGATTCACCAGTTCAGAATCGAGTGCGCCGTCGCCCAGACCGAGCGATTTCGCCAGCGGCAGCAACAACCGCATCGCGGTGGTGGCGAGATTACCGGCGGCGGAACCGGATTGCGGCGTCTTCTGGGTGCCGCTGGTTCCGGGTGCGGTCGAGGTCTGCGGCGAGGCCCCGGACGTGCCCGGATCGGTGGTCGAATAGGTCCCCGGCGCCGTGTGATACGTGCCGGCCGGAGCGCCTGCCGGATTCGAACCCGGTTGCGTCGTGGCCGGCGCCGACGGCGAGGTGGACGCCGGTGCGGACTGCGTGGTGCCGGAATTCGGCGCGCCACGCAAGGCGTCGGTGGCCGAATTCTGCTGCGGTGCAACCGAATTCTGAGCGCTTGAATTCTGAGCGCCCGAATTCTGGGTGCCGGAATTCTGGGCATCCGGATTCTGCGTCGTCGATCCCTGCGGGGACGCACTCTCCGGCGCGGCAGTCTGCGGTGCCGGGCTCTGCGGGGTGGTGGTCGGCGCCGTGGTGCTCTCCGACGCACCGGCCTGCGGCGCGCCGGCGGGACTGTCGGCCGGCGATGCGGCCGGCGACGTACTACCCGGGGCCACTCCGATCAGATAACTCACCAGCCCGGTCGTGATCGCGATGGCGTGTTTGAGCTGCCCGTCGGGCGACTCGAGCATTTTCGCGTCGTCGACATTCGCGCCGTTGCCCATTTCGATGAAGACATCGGGCACCTCGGTCAGCGCCGGACCCGCGATATCGGACCGGGTCTGCAGACCGTCGACCGCGCCGGCGTAATTCGCGGGCGTGAATCCGGCCTGTTTGTAGGCGTCGCGCACGGCGTTCGTGGCGACCTGGCCGGGACCGGATTGCGCCTGATTCGCCTTGGCGTCCGGGACCGGCAACTGCGGCACGATCAGATGGAATCCGTGATCCTGTTCCGGTGCGCCGTCGGCGTGGATGCTGACGGCCACCGCGGCGCCGGAGCTGTTGGCGGCCGCCGCGCGTTCGTCGACACATCCGCCCCAGCCGGTGTCGTCCTGGCGACTCATCACGACATGCGCGCCGAGCGCCTCGAGGGACTGCCGGACCAGCTGCGCCACATTCCAGTTGATGGTGTGCTCGGGCACGCCGCCGCGGCTGGTCATGCCCGTGGTCTGGCACTCCTTGGTGCCGCCGCGCCCGTCGTTCACTTGACGATTGAGGTCTTCGGAGTGGTTGGTGCCCTGATGGCCGGGGTCCAGAAATACCGTCTTACCCGCCAATCTGGTCGACATATCGGGATCTGCGGGCGCGGCCGGCGCGGCGAGAGCGGCGGCGGGCGCCAGCACACCGGCCGTGGTGACCGCGGCGACGGCGAGCCTGACTCCGGTCTTGATGATGCGTGGATGGTTCATGTTCGGACGGCGCACCCGGGACGGGCACACCCCTCCCTTCCCACTAGTAACATCAAACCCAGTGGTTCACTGTTGCAACGGCAGCATCACATACGCAAGCTCAGTTACTGAACCGTTACCCCCATTGGAGCAGTTGTGACGCGTCATTTCCGCAGACACGCCGGTCATACGGCGAATCCGACGTCCATTCCGTCGAGAAACGGATATTACAGAGCTATCTCGCCGCGGCCTCGCCCGCCGGCGTGACGGAACAACCGGCAGGTTTGTGTCGCTGACCACATCCGGGCGGGACCCGACCGAATGCGCATCATTGCCCGAATGTCGCTGCCGCCGTTCGATTCCGCGAAATCCGCCGATATCCAGGCCCGCGAGCGAAAAAGCCGGAATGCTGAATCCAGATGATTCGCCAGAGTAATTTAATTCTGAAATACCGTTGTGTTGCACTCGCCGTCGACGCTGCAGTACGTTCCCATCTCGCACCTCGGCGGTCGAACCGCACGGGGGTGCCGTCCCCGTGGGCGCGAGGGGATCCCGCGGGGACGTTCAGCGACGGCATTTCCGGGCCCTCTGCCCGCCGCTCGCCGGGCGTTGTCGAATCTCCAGATATTTCATCGATCCGGTCCGCGCCTATCGGAATTCTGATAGACCAAGGCCCCGGAAGATGCGGGGATCTTCTCCGGCCGCCCGATAGTCGACGGCCGTCTGCGAGATCGAGGAGGACCGCCGTGCGTGGACGCACGTTTGTGATCGCCGGGACCGTCGCGGCCGCGGTGACGATGCTCGGATCAGGCACCGCGGCCGCCGATCCGGCGACGACCATTCCCGGGGACGGGATGTACCGGGTCGGTGTCGATATCGCGCCCGGTATCTATCAGTCCGCGGGGCCGGCAGACCCGGCGCACGACTGCTCCTGGGAGCGTCTGTGGAAGATTCCCGAACCCGGTGATCCGCCGGACCCGAACGCCGCCATCGTCGCCAGCGACCGCACCCACACCACTCCGGTGCGGGTGCTGATCAAATCGTCCGATGTCGCCTTCGCCTCGGCCAACTGCGGCGGCTGGGTATTGATGCCGGCGCCGCCGCCGACCGGTTCCTACGGGCCGGGAGGGTTGTTCGGCAGCGAGTACTGAGGCCGATCCGGCGCGGTTCGTCCGATCGGATGCGCCGCGCCGGATCCGGCACCCGCCGCCTGCCGCGGCCGCGGTGTTACTGTCCCGCCTGAGATCCGGTGGATCGAGCGGAGGGATGCGATGGCGCGGCCGAGTCCGGTGGTGAGTCGTCGGTCGCTGGCCGACGGCCGCGAGATCATCTATTTCGACCGCGAGCCGGTACCGCGCACCGCCACCGATACCCGGGACCTGCCCCGGACCAGCACGCATTCCCAGGCACGTTTCGATCCTCTGCTGGGCGAGTGGGTGGTGATCGCCTCGCACCGCCAGAGCCGGACCTTCCTGCCACCGGCTGATCTGTGTCCGCTGTGCCCGTCGCGCCCCGGCCATCCCACCGAAATTCCCGAGGCCGACTACCAGGTGGTGGTGTTCGAGAATCGCTTTCCGTCGCTGTCGACCGGCCGCGCCGAACTTCCCGACCATGTCGAAGGATCACCGGAGACGTTGCTGCGCAACGGGTTCGGCCGCTGTGAGGTGGTGTGCTTCACCAGCGACCACGCCAGTTCGTTCGCCCAGCTCGATCCGGGCCGGGCACGGCTGGTGGTGGACGCGTGGGCCCAGCGCAGTGCCGAACTCGGAGAACTCGACGGCGTGGCCCAGGTGTTCTGCTTCGAGAATCACGGCGAGGAGATCGGCGTCACGCTGTCGCATCCGCACGGCCAGATCTACGCCTACCCCTTCCCTGCCCCGCGCACCGCGACGATGGTCGCCAACGCGGCCCGCCACCGAAAGGCGCACGGCAGCAATGTGTTCGGCGATCTGCTGGGCGCCGAGCGGGCCGCCGGTATCCGGGTGGTCGCGGCGAACGAGGAGTGGACCGCCTTCGTTCCGCCGTTCGCCCGCTGGCCCTACGAGGTTCAGCTCTATCCGCACCGCCGGGTGGCCGACATCCCCGATCTCGACGATGCCCAGCGCGACGGTTTCGCACATCTCTACCTGGACGTACAGCAACGCTTCGCGCGCCGGTTCGACACCCCCATGCCCTATGTCGCGGCGTGGAACCAGGCACCGAAATCCGGTGTACCCGGCGATGATTGGTGGCTGCACCTGCAGCTGTTCTCGATCCGGCGAACAGCGCACAAATTGAAGTATCTGGCCGGTTCGGAATCGGGGATGAACGTGTTCATCAGTGACACCACTCCCGAGACGGTGGCCGCCGAATTGCGGGAGATGCGGTGAGCGCGACGCCCGGACGCGGGGTATGGGTGGCGCCCGGCCGGGTCAACATCATCGGCGAGCACACCGACTACAACGACGGGTACGCCCTGCCGATCGCGCTGCCCCAGGTCGTGACCTGCGCCGCCGAGGTCACCACGGACGGCGCGGTGCGGGTGAGTTCGAAACAGCATGCCGGGCAGGTCCGCGAATCGCTCGACGGACTCGCCGAATCCGCCGTCACCGGCTGGGCCCGCTATCCGCTGGGCGTGGTGCACGAATACCTGCGCCGCGGGCACGAACTGTCCGGGGTGGTGCTGGAGATCGACGGGGCGGTGCCGGTGGGCGCCGGACTGTCGTCCTCGGCCGCGCTGGAATGCGCTGTCGCACTGGCGATTCGCGATCTTTTCGGGATCGACGCCGACAGTGCGGAGCTGATCGACATCGGGCGGGCCGCGGAGAACTCGTACGTCGGCGCCGCGACCGGGACCCTGGACCAGTCCGCCTCGCTGCTCTGCACAGCGGGGCACGCCCTGTTCCTGGACTTCGCCACCGGCGACTCCGCGCAGGTTCCCTTCGATCTCGCCGCGGCCGGACTGCAATTGCTGGTGGCCGATACCGACACCCCGCACCGGCTGGCCGACGGCGGATACGGGCGGCGCCGGCGCGAATGCGAGCAGGCCGCGCACGCCCTGGGCGTCGATTCGCTGCGGGCCGTCACCGATCCGGCGGCAGCCGAGCGACTGGCGGATCCGGTGCTGCGGCGGCGCGCACGCCACGTCGTCACCGAGAACGCCCGGGTGCTGACCGTCGTCGGACTGCTGCGCGACGGGTGCGATCCGCGCGCGATCGGGCCGCTGCTGACCAGCGCCCACGCCTCGCTGCGCGACGATTTCGAGGTTTCGACGCCGGAACTGGATGCGGCGGTGGCGGCCGCGCTCGACGCCGGCGCCCACGGTGCGCGCATGGTCGGCGGCGGATTCGGCGGCAGCATCATCGCCGTGACCGATATCGACCGCACCGATTCGATCGCGGCCGCCATCCGGCGGCGATTTCGCGACGACGGTTTCTCACCCCCGCGATTCTTCGTCGCTGTACCCGCCGCCGGGGCCCGCCGGATTTCCTGATCACGCGGCCGGCCCGCACTAGGGTGGGTTGCCATGACCAGGCGCAGAATTCTCATCACCGGTGCGAGTGCGGGCCTGGGGGCCGAAATGGCCCGGCAGTTCGCCGCGCGCGGACGCGATCTCGCGTTGTGCGCGCGCCGCATGGAGAACCTGCGCTCACTGCGGGACGAATTGCTGGCGGCCCATCCCGATATCCGGGTTTCGCTGCGGACGCTCGATGTGGACGATCACGAGGCGGTCCCCCGCGTATTCGGGGAATTCCGCGACGAATTCGGCGGACTCGATCGGGTGATCGTCAACGCCGGACTGGGCAAGGGCGCGGCCCTGGGCACCGGCCGGGCGGATGCGAATATCGCCACTGCCACAACGAATTTCGTGAGCGCGCTCGCCCAGGCCGAGGCCGCACTGCAGATCTTCCGCGAACAGCGCACCGGACATCTGGTGCTGATCTCGTCGATGAGCGCGGTGCGCGGACTGCCCGGGAAGAAGGCCGCGTATTCGGCGAGCAAGGCCGGATTGTCCGCGCTCGGTGAGGGTTTGGCGATCGAACTGCGCCGCAGCCCGATCGCGGTGACCACCGTGCAGCCGGGCTTCATCGCCACCGAGATGTCCGCGCGCGCCGACGACGCCCGGCTGATCGCTCCGCTCGAGCGCGGTGTGGCCGCCATGGTCGCCGCCATCGAGGCCGAGCCGGTGCGCGCCTGTGTGCCGCAATGGCCTTGGCGCGCACTGAACCTCGTGCTGCCGCGGCTGCCGCGCGCGGTCATGGCACGGCTCGGCTGAACCGGGGTCACCGCGGTCCCACGGTCGGTGAAGTCTCTCACAATCGATGGCCCCGGCCGATGTGAAGTTTCACCAATAATCCGACACTCCGCGAGTTAGCGGGCTGCCCGAGTTACGCATCCACTCCGCTGAGTGCCGTCGTCGAGGCGATGTCGATCGATAGCCGAGTAGTTACTACTTGCTGCGACTTGCTGTCACAAACACATCGGCTGCGCCCGCACCGCGCCGAGGCGTCGAGATGCGGATCAAGAATGCGCTAGTTACTCTCGGGTAGCATCACGTCCCGAACAAATTCCGCAAGCATTCGTCATGTCAATTCAGGAGGCGGCGTGCCGCATTCTCGTTTCGAAGCGATCGGCGCATATCTACCCGAAAAAAGGGTCACCACCGAGGAATTGATATCACGCCTCGCCGTACCGCCCGCCTTCGATCTCGAAAAGATCACAGGTGTACGCGAACGCCGCGTTCACGACACCCGCCCGGAATCCTACGAGGATTCGTTCGTCCTGGCCGGTAAGGCGCTGGACGAGTGTTTGTCCAGGTCACAGTACTCCGGTTCGGAGATCGAGGCGGTCATCTCCACCTCCATCACCCGCAGCAAGGACGCCGACAAAATATATATGGAGCCGTCGTTCGCTTCGGCTCTGGCACAACGGATCGGCGCGAACAACGCGATCACCTTCGACCTTTCCAATGCCTGTGCCGGAATGCTCAGCGGAACCTACATTCTGGATCGGATGATTCGATCCGGAATGGTGCGCAACGGCATCGTGGTGAGCGGCGAGGCCATTACTCCGATCGCCGATACCGCGGTGCGCGAAATTTCCGACAAATACGATCTGCAATTCGCGTCGCTCACCGTGGGAGATTCCGCGGCCGCGGTGGTGCTCGACCGTTCCGTCGTCGAGGCCGACCGTATCGACTACATCGAGCTGGTCACCGCCTCGGAGTTCTCCCACCTGTGCCTGGGCATGCCCAGTGACAAATCCCAGGGCGTCGCGCTCTACACCGACAACCGCAAGATGCACAACGAGGCGCGGTTCCTGCTGTGGACAGACAGCCAGCGCATGTTCTACGAGAAGCGCGGCACCACATTCGCCGAGGAGAACTTCGACTTCGTCGTCCACCATCAGTTCGGCGCGGCCGCGATCCCCTACATGAACGCCATCGCCGAACGGGAATTCGGCGCCCCGATGCCGCCCGACCTCAATGTGCTGGCCGAATACGGGAACACCTCCAGCACTTCGCATTTCATCGTGCTGCACGACCATCTGAGCCGCGGTGAGATCCCGGCCGGCTCGAAACTGCTGATGGTTCCGGCCGCCTCCGGTGTGGTCGGCGGCTTCCTGTCCACCACGATTTCGTCTCTGAAGGTCTGAGGTACTGGTCATGGGCGTTGCCATCACATCCACCGGAATCAGTCGCGACGGCGACACGTTCAGCATCGTCGAGCACAGTGGCCGCGCCGCGCGCCGCAGCCTCGAACGCGCCGGGGTGGCGCCGGAGCAGGTCGGGGTGCTCATCAACGCGGGTATCTTCCGCGACTCCAACACCGTGGAACCGGCGGTGTCGGCGCTGATCCAGAAGGAGGCGGGAATCGGACTGGACTACCGGTTCGGCGATCCGCGTTCGTTCTCGTTCGACCTGATGAACGGCGCCACCGGTGTGCTCAACGCGGTTCAGGTCGCCCAGTCGATTCTCGAGACCGCCGGGTCCGGCCATGTCCTGATCGTCTCCGGGGACACCCATCCGTCGCTGACCCGATCGGCGGCCGACGACGAATTCCCCTACGCCACCGCCGGTGCCGCGCTGCTGCTCGAGCACACCGACGAGCCGGTCGGCTTCGGCCGCGTGCACACCGTCGCGGGTTCGGGCTCCCCCGCGGTGCAGTCGTATGTCGACGTCACCACGATGGGTACGGCCGGGCGCGGACTGATGACGGTGGAACGCGAACCCGGATTCGAGGATCGGCTGCTCGAGATCGCGGCCGAGGCCGGTCGGCGCGCCCTCGACGCCGACGGAATCGACACCGCCGCAACGGTTCTCATCGCGTCGACGCCCACCCCGAAGTTCCCGCGGTTGCTGGCGGACACCCTCGGTATCGGCGCGGTCCGCACCCCCGACCTGTCCGCCGGTGATCCGCACACCGCCTCGCTGCCGCTGGCCTATCACCGTGCGGTGGAGGAGGATTCGCTCCTCGGCTTCGACACCGTGCTGTTCGTCGCGGCGGGCGCGGGACCGTCCGCGGCGGCCGCGGTGTACCGCCTCCCGGTCGCCGCCGGTGCGGCGGCGTGAGCGGTACCTACTGGCGCGCGGTCGACCGGTTCCGCGTGGTCGCCGCCGCCGAGCCGGATCGCACCGCGGTGTATTTCGCCGCCGCCGGGCACACGCCCACACCGCACTATCGGCGGCTGAGCTACGCCGACCTGGATCGCTGGTCCGACGCGATCGGTGAGCGGCTCACCGCGGCGGGTGTGGGCAGCGGAACCCGCACCATCGTGCTGGTGCTGCCCGGGCCGGAGCTGTACGCGATCATGCTGGGCCTGTTGAAGATCGGTGCCGTGCCGGTGGTCATCGATCCGGGCATGGGGCTGCGCCGGATGCTGCGGTGCCTGCGGGCGGCCGACGCCGAGGCGTTCATCGGCATTCCGCAGGCGCACGCGGCGCGCGTGCTGTTCCGGCGCTACTTCCGCGGGGTGCGGGTCGCCGTCACGGTCGGGCGGCGCTGGTTCTGGGGCGGAGCGACCTTCGACAGCTGGGGGCGCCGACCGACCGGCCTCGCGCCGGAGCGCACGCCGGCACCCGACGACGACCTGCTGATGATCGCCTTCACCACCGGGAGCACCGGACCCGCCAAGGCCGTGGCGATGACCCACGGCAATCTGTCGGCCATGGTCGAGCAGGTCCACGCCGCGCGCGGGCAGGTACCGCCGCAGACCTCGCTGATCACGCTGCCGCTGGTCGGCATCCTGGATCTGCTGCTCGGCTCCCAGTGCGTCCTGCCGCCGCTGATCCCCAGCAAGGTCGGTTCGACCGATCCGGCGCACGTGGCCGACGCCATCGGCCGATTCGGGGTCCGCACCATGTTCGCCTCCCCCGCCGTGCTGATCCCGCTGCTGCGGCACCTGGAACAGACCGGCACCCGGCTACCGACGCTGCGCAGTATCTACTCCGGGGGCGCGCCGGTCCCGGACTGGTGTATCGCCGGACTGCGCGCGGTGCTCGACGAGGATGTGCTGGTCTACGCCGGATACGGGTCCACCGAGGCGCTGCCGATGTCGACGATCGAATCGCGCGAACTGCTGGACGGTCTGTCCGAACGCGCCCGCGCCGGTGCGGGCACCTGCATCGGCCGCCCCGCCGACCGGGTGCGGGCGCGCGTCGTGGCGATCACCGACGACCCGCTGCCCACCTGGGCCGACGCCCGGGCTCGCGAGGGCGAGGTGGCGACCACCGGCGGCATCGGCGAACTGGTGGTGGCCGGACCGAATGTGAGCACCCGCTATTACTGGCCCGCCGCGGCGAACGCCACGGGCAAGATCGTCGACGGCGAGACCGTCTGGCATCGCACCGGCGACCTGGCGTGGATCGACGAGCAGGGACGAATCTGGTTCTGCGGGCGCAAATCCCAGCGGGTACGCACCGCCGACGGGCCGATGTTCACGGTGCAGGTCGAACAGATATTCACCGCCGTCGCCGGGGTGGCGCGCACGGCGCTGGTCGGGGTGGGCCCGGCCGGAGCGCAGCGCCCCGTGCTGTGTGTGGAACTGCGCGCGGGCGCCGATCGTGACGACGTGATCGCCGCGCTGCGTGCGCGCGGCGCGGAATTCGAACTGACCACGAAGATTTCGGAGTTCCTGTGCCATCCGAACTTCCCCGTCGATATCCGGCACAACGCCAAGATCGGGCGCGAACAGCTCGCGATATGGGCGGCCCGGCAGACCGCGAAGGCGGCGCCATGACGATGAAAGTTGTGGCACTGCGGAGTATTCCGATTGCCGGTTGGTTGTTTCTGCTGGCCGGTGCGGCGGTCCGGGACTCCGGCCGCCGGTGGCTGCGAACCCTGTGGTGGATCGACGCGGTGCTCAGCATCGGTGTGCACGCCGCCCAGATTCCGGTCGCGTTGCGCGCCGCACGGGGCAGCGGCCGGTCTCGCCTGTACACCGCCGTCATGACGCAGCTGTTCGGGCTCACCTGGTGGCGTACCGAAACAGGGCGCGGCACGGCATCTTTCGAGGAGGACGAACGGTGAAGGCACTCGTCACGGGCGCATCCGGATTCCTCGGCGGCGCGCTGGTCCGCCGCCTGGTACGCGAGGGTGGCCACGAGGTGACCGTGCTCGCGCGGTGCACCAGCAACCTCGGCGATCTGCCCGGCCTCGACGGTGTGCGGGTCGCCTTCGGCGACCTCACCGACACGCCGTCGCTCGAAAGCGCCTGCGCCGGAGTCGATGTCGTCTTCCACAGTGCCGCCCGCGTCGACGAGCGCGGCACCCGCGCACAGTTTCGCGCCGAGAACCTGCGCGCCACCGAAGTCCTGCTCCGCGCCGCCCGGGCCGCGGGAGCGACGCGGTTCGTGTTCATCTCGAGCCCGAGCGCGCTGATGGATCGCGACGGCGGCGATCAGATCGACATCGACGAATCGGTGCCGTATCCGCGCCACTATCTGAACCTGTACTCCGAGACCAAGGCCGCCGCCGAGCGCGCCGTATTGGCCGCCGACACCGCGGGTTTCACCACCTGCGCGCTGCGACCGCGCGCGATCTGGGGAGCCGGCGACCGCTCCGGGCCGATCGTGCGCCTGCTCGGCCGGACCGCGCAGGGGCGCCTGCCCGATCTGTCGTTCGGCCGCTCGGTTCAGGCATCGCTGTGCCATGTCGACAACATCGTGCACGCCTGCCTGGGCGCCGCCACCTCCGACCGGGTCGGCGGCAGGGCCTATTTCGTCGCCGACGCCGAGAAGACCGACGTGTGGGCCTTTCTCGCCGAGGTGGCGGGCGGGCTCGGCTACCCGGCACCCAGCCGGCGACCCGATCCGCGGGTGCTGGCTGCCGCTGTCTCGGTGATCGACACCGTCTGGCGCGTACCGGCGATCGCACGGCGCTGGTCGCCACCGCTGTCGCGCTATGTGGTGGCGTTGCTGACCCGCACCGCGACCTACGACACCGGCGCGGCGGCACGGGATTTCGGTTACGCGCCGATCATCGACCGCGAACAGGGCCTGGCCCGGTTCCTGTCCTGGCTCGAATCCGACGGCGGCATCGAGCAACTCACCCGCGAGCTGCGGTAACGCAAGTCAGGAGCCGATCATGAGCACCGTCTTCCGGCGGCGGATCTCGCCCACCGAGCGCATGTACTTTCCCATGCGGGATATGGCGCCGCCGTTTCTGATGCAACTGGCGATTCCGGGAACCGGAGCCCTCGACGCCGAGCGGTTGCGCCGGGCGGTCGCGGTCGCGGCCGCCGCCTGCCCGGGCGCGCGGCTGCGGCGTGAGGGCAAGTACTGGGTGGACACCGGTGTTCCGCCCGCCGTGCGCGAGATTCCCGGTCACGTCGTGCACTACGACCGCCTCGAGGCGGATCCGGTCCTCGCGTCGGCGATCAGCCCGACGCCGGAAACCACCTGCGAGGTGCTGGTGCTGACCGGCGATCCGGTCACCGTGATCTTCCGGGTGTTCCACGGCGTCATGGACGGGATGGGCATGGTGCTGTGGGCCCGCAACGTCCTCGCCGCGCTGCGCGGTGAACAGCCGGAGGAGCTTCGCGACCCGGTCGCCGACCGAGAGCTGGTGCGGCGCCTCGGCGCACCCGGACGTCCCACCGCGATGATTCCCCGCTTCCGCTCGGCAGTCGGCCACGGCCCTCAGGAGGTGGGCAGCCCCCGGCATCTGCTGCGGCACCGCAGCATCGCGGCCACCGGTTCCGGTGCGGTGGCGCGAGTGTCGGCGCTGCTGGCCGACGCCGCGGGCAGCACGCAGCGGATCATGGTGCCGGTCGATCTGCGCCGCCACGACCCACAGCTGCGGTCGACGGCGAATCTGGCGCTGCCACTGTTCCTCGACATCCGGCCCGGCCAGGATTGGCGGCAGGTGCGCGACGGCATGCGCGCGGGTCTGCGCGAACGGACGGAACTCAACCAGCTGGCCGCCAGCGCGATCGCCAACGCGCCGCATGCCGTCGGCCGCACCATTCTGCGCACCACCAACGCGCTCGGCGCCCGCTTAGGGCGCAATCTCGCCTCGGCGACGGTCTCGCACATGGGCCGCTTCGATCTGTGCGAACTGGCGGTGCCCGGCTGGTCGCCCACGTCGGTGCGGGTGCTGCCGCAGCACAGCGTCGCGATGCCGCTGCTGTTCGCGATGGTGGAGGCCGGCGGCCGCACCGAGCTGACGGTCTCCGCGCGCAACGGCCACGGCATCGAGAACAGGCTCGAAGCGCTGCTGGACCGCATCGCCGCCACCTTGGAAAGCGAACTGCCGCAGCGGGATTCGGTTCTCGCATGACGCGCTGGGCACGGCTCGTCGGCACCCGCCCGACGCTGGTGCTGCTGGCGGCGATCGGTGTGGCGATCGTGTGCGGGCTGTTCGGCGCCGACGTCCAGCAGCGAGTGAGCGCGGCCGGATTCGCCGATCCCGGAAGCGAATCCGCGCTCGTCGACCGGGTGGTCACGGCGCATCTGGGCCGGCAGAACCCCGATGTGATCGCGATCTACACCGCAGCCGACGGTCAGGACCTCGCCGCACTGGGCCCACGCGTCCAGCAGGCGGTGGACCACATCGATCCGGCGCTACTGGCCCAGCCGGTGCAGACCTATTGGAACAACGTCCCACCGCGCCAGAGTCTCCTGCGGTCGGCGGACGGACGCCAGGGTCTGGCCGTGGTGTTCGCCGCCGGCGACGACAATCAGCGCATCGCGGCCTACCACGACATCGCCGCGGCGCTGACCGTTCCCGGCGTCTCGGTGCGCTTCACCGGCTACAGCGCACTCGCCGACGAGATCGACCGCCAGTCCCGGCACGATCTGATTCTGGCCGAATCGGTCTCGCTACCGATCACCTCGGTGATTCTGGTGCTGGTGTTCGGCGGGGTGGTCGCAGCCGGCCTGCCGCTGCTGGTGGGTGTGCTCGCCGTCGTGGGCTCGCTGGGCGCGGTCGGACTGATCGCCCACGTCACCGAGGTGAGTGTGTTCGCCGTGAACGTGGCCTCGCTGCTGGGACTGGGCCTGGCCATCGACTATGGGCTGTTCGTGGTCACCCGATTCCGGGAGGAACTCGCGGCGGGCGCCGCGGTCTCCGAGGCGGTGACCCGCACCCTGGCCACCGCCGGTCGCACCGTCGGATTCTCGGCGCTGCTGCTGGCCTGCGCCTTCGCCGGGACGTTCGTCTTCCCGCAGGCCGTGCTGCGGTCGCTGGGCTTCGGGGCCATCGCGGCGGTGTTACTGGCCGCGGGGCTGTCGCTGACCGTCCTGCCGGCCGCGCTCGCGCTGCTCGGTCACCGCGTCGGCGCCTGGAGTTGGCGCCGCGACGCCTTCGACCGCGGACAGCGGCGCGCCGAGCGGTGGTGGGGCCGGGTGGTCGACGCGGTGGTGCGCCGGCCCGGTCTCGTGGCCGTCACCGTCGGCGGGCTGCTGCTCGTACTCGCCACCCCGGTGCTGGGTGTGCGGCTCGGCGATGTCGACCACACGGCCCTGCCCGCGGGCAATGCCGTGCGCGCCGGCGTCGATGAACTCGCCACCCGTTTCCCGGAGGCCGGCAGCGGCGCGACCGTTCTGCTGCGCGGTGACGGCGCCCCACCCGACTCGCGGCCCACCGCCGCCGCGATCCGCGCGCTCGGCGCGATCCCGGGCGTGCACGACGTGCAGCGACTCGCCACGGTGGACGACGCGGTCGTACTGCACGCGGCGCTGAACGATCCCGACCGCGCCCCCGCCGCCACCGAAACCATCACGCGCATAAGGGAACTCGACCTTCCTGACGGCGTGTACATCCAGGTCGGTGGCGAGACCGCGGCCACTGTGGACAGCGTCGCGGCCATCACCTCCCGGATGCCGCTGATGATCGCGGCGATGGCGCTCGCCACGCTGATCCTGCTCGGCGCGGCGTTCCGCTCGGCGGTGCTGCCGGTCAAGGCGGTACTGCTGGCCTTCCTCAGCCTGGCGGCGACCTTCGGCATCCTGACCTGGATCTTCTGCCGAGGCCATCTGGCCGATCTGCTGCACGTGAGCGTGGGACCGCTCTCGGCGGGGATGATGGTGCTGATCATCGCCGTCGTCTTCGGGCTCTCGACCGACTACGAGGTCTTCCTGCTCTCACGCATGGTCGAGGCCCGCCACGCCGGATGCGACACCGTGTCCGCGGTCCGCGCCGGCACCGTTCGCACCGCACGCGTGATCACCGCCGCCGCAACGCTTCTGGTGTTCATCACCGGCGCCTTCACGCTGTCCCCGCTGACCCCGATGCGATTCCTCGGCCTCGGCATGATCCTGGCGCTGACCATCGACGCCACCCTGGTGCGGATGCTGCTGGTACCGGCACTGGTGCGATTGATGGGTCCGCTGAACTGGTGGCCGATGCGGCCCGCCCGCGATCGTTACCCCGAAGGTAATGGACCTCGCGCACGCGTGCGGGCAAGCTCGACATCATGATCGATACCGAAGGAACCCGGCTGTTCCACAGCACCATGCCGTTCACCGAGAAGCTCGGCGTCGAGGTGCTCGAGCACGGGCCGAAGCTGGTGCGCAGCCGGCTCGCGTGGGACGAGAGCCTGTGCACGCTGGGTGGCGCCCTGCACGGCGGGGTGCTGATGTCGCTGGCCGACGCCACCGGCGCGGTGTGCGCGTACCTGAATCTGCCCGAGGGCAAACAGGGCACCACGACCGTGGAGTCGAAGACGAATTTCCTGCGCGCGGTACGGTCCGGTTACGCGGTGGCCTCGTCGACGCCACTGCACGCGGGGCGCAGTTTCATCGTGGTGGAGACCGAAATCCACGACGACGCCGGCAAACTCGTCGGCAAGGTCACCCAGACGCAAGCGGTGTTGTGAGCGCGACCGCGCTCAGCACATGCCGGTTCCGGCGCTGATCGCCATCCGCCCCACGCTGCGGCGGGTGGCGATCAGATCGACGACGGCATCCAGTTCGGTCCAGTCACGCACCTCCACGCGCGGCCGTACCTCGTTCCGCTCCAGCAGCTTCCACAGCTGCGCCCGATACCGCTCGATCAGTTCGGGTTCGGTGCGCGACAGCAGTCCCATCGAAAAACCGGTGACCGTTTTGAGTTCACCCAGCAGCGTGGAGGTGTCGACCGCGCCGCCGCCGGCGCTGAAGGCGACCAGCGTGCCGTGTGGTCCCAGGCTGTCCACCCCACGCTGCACCAGGTCACCGCCGACTCCGTCGAGCACGATATCGAAGGTCTCGGACCACGGACGGTCGTAGGTCACCGCGGCATCGGCGCCGCACTCCCGCACGAAATCGAATTTGCCGGCCGATCCGACTGCGGCGACCACGCGGGTCGCTCCGGCCGCCCGGGCGAGCTGCAGCGCCAGATGTCCGGCCCCGGAGGCGGCGGCGGTGATCAGAACGGATTTGCCCGCAACGGATTTCGCGGCCCGCACCACTCCCATCCCGACCAGGCCGCCACGCACCAGGGCCAAGGCGTCGGTCGCCGGCACACCGGCCGGGATCTCGGTGACCATCGCCGGTGTGGCACAGACGTATTCGGCGTACACCGAGGCGAACACCACCCCGCCCACCCGGGTGCCGATCCAGGATTCGTCGAGACCGGGACCCACCGCGACCACGTTCCCGACCATCTCCCCGCCGGGATTCGCCTCGGCATCGGCCCGCAGCATCCGCACCAGGCCGACGCTCACACCGGTCAACTCGGTGCGGACCAGCACGTGCCCAGGGCCGGGCACGGGACGCTCGGTCTCCACGATCCGCGCTCCGGCGAGGCGTTCCGCGGCGGGAGCGAACTGAATTGCGCGCATCGACAGCGCCTTTCGACCTGGGCGGCCTGCCGCCGCGAACTGATTCGGATGACTCGGCAGCTGTTGTCGGGCCGCCGCACCAAATTCTTACTATCGACGTAAGATTAGGCAGCCGACTCAACATACGTCAAGGCGATTTTTACGTCGGTGGTAATCTTCTGCCATGACCAGCGCATCCCCGGGACTGCGGGAGACCAAGAAGCAGCAGACCCGCCAGGAGATCTCCGACACCGCGACGAGACTGTTCATCGAGCGCGGATTCGAGGCGACCACGATCGCCCAGATCGCCGAGGCCGCACGGGTGGCGAAGAAGACGGTCACCAACTACTTTCCCCGCAAGGAGGATCTGGCGCTGGATCATCACGAGCAGTTCGTCGGCGCCCTCGCCGCGGCGGTGACCGCCCGCGCCGCGAACGAATCGGCCCTCGACGCGCTGCGCCGCCTATTCCGTACCGGGACACAGGATCACGCCGCCGACCTCGGCTTCTCGGGGCCGGAGTTCAGCCGCATGCTCGCCGACAGCCCGACACTCACCGCGCGGGTGCGCGAACTCCACGAGCTGCGCGAACAGGCCCTGGCCGAGGTACTGCCCGGTGACGACCTGCTGCGCCGGGCGGCCGCCGCCCAGTTCGCGGCGGCCTGCCGACTGCTGTTCCAGCGGATTCAGCAGCTACAACTGTCCGGCGCCTCGCGCCACCACGTCGTGGCCACCGTCACCGCCGAGGCCGAGCGGATCTTCGATCTGCTGGAACCGGCCTTCGGCGAGTACGGCCGCGCGTCAGAGTGAACGCAGCCGCGGCACCAGCTCCGCCGCGCGTTCGGCGTATTCGACCGGATCCCGGTCGGGCATGATGTCGAATTGCATAATCCCCAGCGCCGCATAGCGTTCGGCGTCGGTGACGAAGGCGTCCGGATCGTTCACGACCGGGCCGATATAGGTGGCGGTCTTGCGGATCGCGTCGTAATCGCGACCCTCCGCCGCGCAGTGCGCGCGCAGCACGTCGAGTTTGTGCGCGACATCCTCTGGCGAGGAGGCGAACAGATTGCACGCGTCGGCGTAGCGGGCGACCAGCAGCAGGGTCTTCTTCTCTCCGCCACCACCGATCAGGATCGGCGGCCGCGGACGGCTCAACGGCGCAGGTACACACAATGTTTCGTCCAGCCGATAGTGCGTGCCCCGATACGGGCCGTTGTCCTCGCTCCACATCTGCAGGCAGATCTGCAGCGTCTCCTCGAGCCGTTCGAAGCGCTCCCCCATCGGCACCAGCGGCACACCCAGCCCGCGCTGCTCCCGCTCGTACCAGGAGGCGCCGATACCGAGTTGCGCTCGCCCGCCCGACAGCACATCCAGAGTGGTGACGATCTTGGCGAGCAGACCGGGATATCGGTACATCACCCCGGTCACCAGCACTGCCAGGCGCATCCGCTCGGTCAGCGCGGCCACGTAGCCCAGAGTCGTGTAGGCCTCGAGCATCGGCTCCTCGGCCACCCCGGTGTGTTCCATCTGGAAGTAGTGATCCATCACCGTGAATTCGGTGAAACCGCCCTCCTCGGCGACCCGCGCGGTCTCCGCGATGGCACCGGCGGTACGAGCCGGATCGGCGGGAGTCGAGAAGTTCCAGTAGTGCAGACTCAGTTCCATGACGCCTCGATTCTGCGCAGCGGTGGACAGGTGTCGATACCCGCACCCAGCCTATCCATCGCCGCCGCGGGGGCCGCCGACGACCGGTGCGGCCGGTGTGAAACCGTTGCGGCCGTCGACTATTCGAAGTCGGCGCGATGGTCGAGGGCCCATTCCCGGAACGTGCGGGCGGGGCGGCCGGTGATCTGCTGCACGCCCGGATGGATCACCGAGGTGAACGAATCCAGCGCGGTGGCCCGCAGCGCCATGATCGCGTCGGCCATCACCTCGTCGACCCCGGCACCGAGCAGGGCGGCATGCGCCTGCGCCGGTTCGATGGACACGTAGCGCAGCGGCCGCCTTAGAACCTCCGACAGAATGTCGGTCTGCTCCCCCGGCGTCAGCGCCTGCGGCCCGCTCAGCGTATGGATGCGGGCGTCGTGCCCCGGCTCGGCCAGTGCGGCGGCGGCGACCGCGGCGATATCCGACGGGTCGATCACCGCGATATGCCCGTGCCCGTAGGGCGCGTAGACCGTATCGTGCTCGCGCACCGTCGGCGCCCAGTGCAGAGCATTGGACATGAAGCCCAAGGGGCGCAGGATTGTCCACGCGAGGCCACTGTCGACAACCGCACGCTCACCGGCGCGATGCCAGGCCGGGATCGGATCGGTCGCCTCGGTATCGCCGGCACGACCCGAGGACAGCTTCACGATGCGCTCGACCCCTGCCTCCGCGGCCGCGATCGCGATATTGCGGTCGTGCCGGGCGAGGTCGGGTCCGGACGACAGGAGAAATACCCGGGATACCCCGCGCAGGGCCGGCGGCAACGTGTCCGGCCGCCCGGGATCGCCGCCGATCACCTCCACTCCCGGTGGCAGCGCGGCGGCATCGGGGCGACGCGTCAGGGCGCGCACCGATTCGCCCGCGGCGAGCAGGTGATCGATCACGGCACGTCCGACGGTTCCGGTGGATCCGGTCACGAGAATCATGAGCACTCCATCTCCCGATAAAGGGTCTCGACCGCGGGACTGCGGCCCGCGCTCGACCAGGGTCCGACCCGGGAGGCATATCCGGCCATCCAGCACACCGGCCGATGCGGAAACCCCCGCCGACGCAGGACGCCGCGCCGATTTCGTGCATCGAGGGGCCTTCCGGCACGAATTCTCGCCATCGCGGCGCCGCGCTCGCTCGCACAACGTAACTCGTTCGATACTGGTTAATTGCCCGCTATCGAGTCCACTGGACTTATCCTGCCCACATGACAACCAGCAAAGAGGGAGTTTACGTGGGGCCATTGCACCAATTGGCCCGGGGCGCATGGCAATCATTGCTGGTCATCGGCCTGCTGTCGGTGATCGTCGGGATTATCGTGCTCGTCTGGCCCGGTCCGACGCTCGCCGTGGCCGGCATTCTGTTCGGCGTATATCTGCTGATCTCCGGAATTCTGCAGTTGGTCGCCGCCTTCGGCCCGCACGTCAGCACCGGCTACCGGGTGCTGACCCTCATCAGCGGCATCCTGTCGTTCATCCTCGCCTTCTTCGCCTTCCGCAGCATCGGCAACTCCCTGGTGCTGCTGGGCCTGTGGATCGGCATCAGCTGGCTGTTCCGCGGGATCGCCGCCATGGTCGCGGGAGCCGAGACGCCGCAAGGGGTTCCGGGTCGCGGCTGGTCGATCTTCTTCGGCATCCTGCTGCTGATCGGTGGTATCGCACTGGTGGTCTGGCCCATCCACTCGATCACCGTGCTGGCACTGGTCGTCGGCTGGTGGCTGATCTTCATGGGCGTGATGGAGATGATCTACGCCGTCGAGGTCCGCAGCGTGGCCAAGAAAACTCCGGTCGACCTGTAATCGGCCGGCACACCCTTCGCCCCGGACGCGAATTCGCCTGGGGCGACGTCGTGCGCCTGCGAACCGGGCCTTTCCCCTGCTACGGTCGGGTCCCCTACAGGTTGCCCGCAAGGAGATTCACCATGGGTATCATCACGATGATCATCATCGGCCTCATCGCCGGTGCGATCGCTCGCCTCCTGGTTCCCGGTAAGGAGAACTTCGGCTGGATTCTGACCATCGTGCTGGGCATCGTCGGCGGTTACGTCGGCGGGACCCTGGGCAGTCTGATCTTCGCCCCGCACAAGTTCAGCGTCCACCCGCCCGTCCAGCACACTTTCCTCGGCGCGATCGTCGGTGCCGTGATCATTCTGGTCATCTACAAGGCGATCCGCAGTCGCGCCTGAGCGCACGAACAACGGGCCCGGCTCCTGCTTCGGAGCCGGGCCCGTTGCCGTCTCGGGTCAGGGGCGGCAGACCGCCGACTGGTTGTGCCCGCCGATCTGCGAAAACAATCCACGCGGAAACAGGATTCCGTACAGCGAGATGTCGAGGGAGCACAGATACGCGGTGGCGTAGGTCCCGTCCCCGGAGAACTTGCCGACATCGGACAGGATGCCGGGCAGATCGATCGCGGCCTGATCCAATTTCGCGCCGTTGTTTATCAGCAGTGTCAGCGCGTCCCGGGTGGAGTTCTGCGCGGGAGCCAGCTTCGGCTGCACCTGCGAGACCATCGCCACCAAACTATCGGTGGCACCGGCGATCTGCTCCGTCGAGGCCAGCAGCGACTGCCCCTGTTCGTAGAGGCCGCTGATCAGCGCGCGGGTCTGGGTGATCAGGGTTTCCAGTTCGTCGCTGCGCCGGGCCAGGCCCGACATCACTCCGGACAGGTTGGTGATGATGTCTTTCAGGATCGCGTCGCGGCGCTCGAAATCGGTGGCCAGTGCGGCGGCCTGGGTGATGAAGGTGGACAACGACACCCCGTCGCCCTGCAACGCCTGGATCAATGTCGTCGACAGGTCGTTCACCTGCTCCGGGAGCAGATTCTCGAACAGCGGCTGAAAACCGTTGAGAAATGCCGAGATATCGAACGAGGGCTCGGTGCGTTCCAGCGGAATCCGCCCACCGGCCGCGAGGAGGCGCGAATCCGGCGCGGTACCGGGCGCCAGCGCGAGATACCGCTGACCGATCAGGTTCTGATAGCGGACCAGGGCCTTGGTGTCGCTGTAGAGGTGCTGATCGCGCTGCACCTCGAAGGTCACCTTCGCCAGATGCTTGTTGGTCTGGGGGTTGACGTCGAAGCCGATCGCGGTGACCTTGCCGACCCGCACACCGGCGATGCGCACGTCGTCGTTGGGCCGCAGCCCGAGCACATCGCTGAAGATCGCCGAATAACGGTCGGTCGGGCCGTGTACCGTGCGCGCCAGCGTATTCCAGATCACCACCGTGACCAGAACCGAGACGATGGCGAATGCGCCGAACCCGAGCGCCTGCTTGCGGATGCTCACCACGCCTCCTCGAACTTCCCCACGAAACCCGAAAACGCCGGCAATGATTGCGCTGACCGCAGGCACTGTAGCCGGAGGTGCCCGGTTGTGACCTATGCCACGCCGGTCGGGAACGACAACAGCCCGGCGCTGGTCGCGCCGGGCTGTTGTGCAGACGGTACGAGGGGACGTACCGGGGTATGGATCAGTCGATGATCGAGCCGTTGGAGGCCGCGCGCTGCTTCGCGGCGCGGGCCGCCTTCCGCTCGGCACGGATCTGTTCGAGTTCCTGCTCGAGGCTGTCCGCGATGCGGAACTGCCCGGTGTCGTAGGCGCTCAGCGGATCCGAGTCGTCGTCGGCGGCATCGGATTTCGGGGGCTTGCTCGCCTTGCCGTCGGCGACCGAATCCGCCGCGTCGGTATCGGACCGGCGACTCGAGGACTTCTTCGGGGTCCAGATGTCCGGCTCGACGATCGGATCGACCGTCTCCACCGTGCGCGCGGATTCGGTGGCCGGCGCCTCGGTGGTGGTGTCGCCGGCGCCCGGCAGCGCGGCCATCGGGGCCGGGCGGGTGTCGGGTGCGGACTGCCGGATGAAGCTGACGAAGGTCGGCATGCTGCGGCGGATCTGTTCGGCCGGGTCGGGCAGATCGCGGATCTGATCGGTGGCCTGGGTGATGGCCTGGCCGTAGCGCTGGCTGGCCGCGTCGTGCACCAGCAGCGCCACACCGATCATCACCGGCGCCACGGCGTGCACGCCGACGTTGTACCAGTCGCCGCTGCGCAGGTACGGGTAGGTGTTGAGGCCGACGGTCAGCGCCAGCAGGGCCAGTTCGGCGAGCGCGACCTGACGGCGGCTCTCCAGGATGCCCCATTCGGCGACCTTGTTGGTGCCGATCATGATGATGACCAGGCAGACGCTGATCATGCCTTCGAGCAGATAGCTGAACCAGTACAGCGGATCGGTGGGACCACCGGGGGCGATGTTGTGCTGCACGTTGACCGCCGACCACAGCATGCCGGCGATGACCACACCCGCGAGAGCGCGCATCGACCAGGCGCGATGCCGATACAGCGACGCCACCTTGGCGTGCGGGCTGGATTCTCGTCTCTGCGCCGCAATTGCCTTGCGGGCCATCAACAGATCTCGCATATCGGCCTTCGCGATCGCTTCGGAGGTCTGCCTGGCGCGGTCGGACGTCGATGCCGCCGCCTGTACATTTTTCCAGCGCTGTTCGCGTTCCTGCTCGCGGATCTTCTCCGCGAGTTCACGTTCGGCCTGCAGCTCGTTCTCGGAGAGGGCCTCTGTCAGCGCCGGATCGAACTGGTACGCAAGCCGCCCGCGGGCCTTCTCGACCCGTCGCGCGAGCTGCCTGACCTCATCTTCTCCGGGGTGTTCGACGGTCAACTAGACCACCGCCCGGTGAGATACGGTGGCCGGCAAGTGTTCACGAAGTGGGAACGGCACATGCCATTCATAGTCGATGAACCGCCATCTGCGAAACTGCGGATTAGCCCCAATGCCAGACTTATTCGGCGTGTCGCGCGCGGCACGCCGATTCGGCGTGTCGCAATGGGCTGTGAGGCACCGAGATTCGACCCGTTCGCGGTGCGCGAGCGGGGGCTCAGGCCGCGGCGGCACGCGCCAGCATCCGGCGCACCTCGTCCGGCTCCTCGACG
>NZ_BAFW01000137.1 GCF_000308535.1 Nocardia cerradoensis NBRC 101014
CGCGTCGCTGGCGCCGGCCATCGTCGGCGCCGCCGCCCAGGCGGGCAACATCGCCTCGCCGGGCGCTCAGACCATCCTCGATCAGGCGATCCAGCTGCTCGATCGGGCCGGTCTGCCGCCGCAGGTCAAGCAGACGCTGCAGGCCATCGTCGCTTTCCTCGACGGCAGCGGTGGCGGCGGCCCGGACATTCCGAAGAACGGTCCGGCCATCGCGCAGTTCCTGTACCCGACCATCGGTAAGAACTGCATCGGCCCCGGTTCCGACTCGGTCGGCACCGCGCTCGCGGTTCCGGGTCCGGCCGAACTGCCCCCGCCCGGACCGGCTGCCGGTCAGGCCGGCTTCGTCTTCACCGCGCTGGGCACCAAAGGCCTGACGCCGCAGCAGAATCCGCCGATGACCGTCCAGTGGTACAACCTGGACAACCACCGCGGCGGCACCGTGGCGCTGACCGACGAGGCGCATATCAACCCGGACGGTCCGGCCACCCTGTCGGCCATCGTGGACACCGGCCCGGGTCGCGTGATCTCCGTGGTCGCGGGTTCCCTGACCACCCAGCCGGCGGCCGATCAGGCGCCGATCACCTGCTCGTTCCTGCCCACCCTGGGTCTGTTCACGGTCGCCGCGGGCCCCGCCCAGGCCGCGGCTCCGGTGAACCCGGCCGGCACCGTGCCCGCAGCGCACGTCGTGCAGCAGCCCGCCGCGGTGCGCCCGCAGCACTGATTTTTCAGGCCCCGACGGCCCGGAGATGTCGCTGAGACGACACTCCGGGCCGTTTGCTGTCAATGCGCCATGGGATGTCCCGGACTGTGGTAGACCGCTAGGTATGTCGACTGTCGATCAGCTCGAACGGTCTGCACCCACCACCTCGGACACCGGCGCGGCGCCCCGCGTCCGGCGCGGTAAAGCCGGGCATTCGGTGATGTCGCGACGGTCCTACCGATCGGTGTTGTCCACTCGATCGCATCGCTCGATCCTGTCGTTCCGGTCCGAACGGTCGATCCTCTCGATCGGCTCGGCCTATTCCGTCCTCTCGATCGGCAGCGTCGGATCGGTGCTGTCGGTCGGCTCGGTCGGCTCGTTCTTCAGCCTCGGCTCGGCGTTCTCGGGCCTGTCGCGATGGTCGCTGCTGTCGTGGATGGGCGTGCGCGACGCACCCGAGGCGCGGCCGACGCTGACGGTCGTCGCGGACGAACCCGATCTAGTCGCCGACCCCACCTGCCACTGCCAAACCTAGGTAACCGCGGACTCACCGCGGCACGGATTCACCACTGCCCGTACTGCTTCACCACTGCCCGTACTGCGCGGTGAGAATGTTGTTCACATCCACCCCCACGCCGTCGACGGTGCGATCGTCGATTTCGATCTGGTGCAGGTTGGCCGCCGGATGCACGAAACCCTTCGGCGTGCCCCAATTGTGTTGCCAGTACCAGGAACCCAAGCCGGCGACCTTGGCCAGTTCGATGGTCGGCGCGTTGGCGTAGACGCCGACATTCTCGTTGCCGAGCACCGATTCCCAGCCCGCGAGGTAGGGCGCGATGAGGGTCGCGAAATCGACCGGCGTCGGATTGTCGTCGATGGAGGCGTAGATCGGCACCCCGTCCGGCCCGCCCGCATCGCGGTGCAGCTGCAGTCCGCGGTCGGCGTGGCGCTTGCCGGCCTCGAGCCCGCCCTTCCAATCCGCGGTGGCGCCCTTGCCGAATTGGTAGCACGACACCACGGTGAGTCCGGCCGCGTGCAGCGCGTCGACCTCGCTCGCGCGCAATGGCTTTCCGGTCATCCACTCCGCGCCCGGGCGCCGGTCGGAGACATAGCGAATCGCACCGGCATGCCCGGCGGCGCGGATGGCCGCCGCGTCGGGCACGCCACCGGCATAGTCGAGCAGGGTGCCGAGGACGTTGTCGGCGGCGGCGGGCGGCGCGAGAACAGCGGGTGTGAGCGCGGCCAGACCGGCGGCGGTCGCGGCGGCACCGGCATATCCGAAGAGGGTGCGGCGGGTCATCGGAACGGAACGCATCGAAAACTCCTTCGCGCTGCAGCGATATAGAGATCTCACCTGATGCCGGTCACCCCGCGGACCGGTCGAAATGCAAGCGTGTCCGGCGCGCCTTCCCCGACGACAACAGTGCTGTCATCCACGCGCCGGAAGCCTCGGACGTGGATTCATTCCACCACATGCACATATGAACCGCTAGGCCAATCCGGTCACATCAACCCCACGAGTAACAGGCGTCAGGAGGTGGCCGCGTCGATGCGGCCCGCGACGTCGATGGTTCGGCCCCGGGGGTCGGCCAGTTCCGCGCGAATGACCTGCGCGACCTGCGCGGCGATCTGGCGACGGATCTTGCCGACCGAGCCCAGCACTTTCGCGCGCCATCCTTCGGCCTGCAGTTCGACGGCGACATCGGCGCTGCGTGGCGGCGTCACATCGATCACGATGAGCAGCGGTTCGGCGGCCCGCGCCACCAGCAGCAACCCGACCTCCACCTCCGCGCGATAGCGATTCGCCTTCAGCACGTCGACGGTGATGTCCAGCCCGACCGGAATGGTCAGATCGAACGACACCGGATGGTCGCCCTCGCGCCGGGCCAGCCGCGGCATCCGCACGGCCCCCTGCACCTCGACCGTCGCCGCGTCACGGGGCCCGGTGCGCAGCGGCCCTACCTCGACCGCGCGGCCGGCCAGACCTTCCACCACGTCGCGTACCCGGTCCGGGGTGACGATCAGCGGGAAGAAACGGCGCCCGAACTCCGCGTACTCGATCCATTCGAAGTCCGTGCGCAGCACATGCTCCGAGCGGGTGCCGTTCATGATCGCCTCGATATCGAACACCCGTCCGCGCCGGGCCGCCGGATCGGCGAGCATGGCGTTGAGCCGGCTCGCGACCTCACGCTGGACCAGCGTCGCGATCGGGTCGAGCAGGACGTCGACGGCGGCGCCGACGGCCTCCGCCCGGACGGCGAAACTCACATCGCGCGACCGCACCCGCGGAATGTCGATGACGATCAGCAGCGGATCGGCGGTCCGCGCGTGCAGGGTGAGGTCGATCTCGACCGTGGCTTCGATCCGGAACTGCTGCCCGCCGAGGGTGACCGTGAGATGCATCGACACCGGCACCCGGACCTCGAAGGTGACGTGCGGTTCGCTGCGGGCGATCACCGGCTTGCCGACCTTGCCCTCCGCCACCAGGCCGGCCAGTCCCGCCGGGCCGATCGAGAACGGCCCGATACTCATCCCCCGTCCGGCCATCCCGGACACCGCGGCCTCGATCCGGTCCCGGTTGACCGCGTGGACGACGAAACGTTCGCCGAATTCGGAGTAGTCCATCCATTCGGCCTCGTCGTGCGCGCCCGGCTCTGCCATCTGCTCCCACTCCTCCACCGATCACCTACACACACAGATCCCCGTCCTACCGATGAGGGGCCGGCGGGACTGGCACCGCAACGGCGGCGCTGCCGGGCGCCACCAGGTACATCGTAGGGTCCGGTGGCGCGGCACCACCCCCACCGACGAGATCGCCCGCCACTGGACGAAAACGTTTCACATATGGCCGAATCCGACGATACCGGCAATCCCGGCCGGGTCGTAACGGTGAATGCGCACCGAGCCACGCTCGTTACCGCCGATCGTGGTCAGGCTGTGCTCACCGGCGGCCAGCACGATATTCGTGTGCTGCCCGAACGGGCTGCCGGGGGCATAGATCACGACATCGCCCGGGCGCGGCGAATATCCGGAACCCACCGCCGAAAATCGGCCGTTCGCTTCGAAATACTCCTGCAGGGTCGCCACACCGGGAATCCGCCACGATCCGGAATTCGGATTGGACAGCGGCTGCCCGGCCTGACGCATGGTCCAGCTCACGAAATCGGCACACCATGGCTCATCCACGCCCTGTGCGTATTTGGGTCCGTCGCCGGGATGCGCGTATTCCGTGCGCAGCACCGTGACGATCCGACTCCGGTTCGAATCCAGCGCGGAGAGATCGACATCCGGGAAATCGTCCAGCCGCTGCCCGGCGATGGCGGCCGTGCGATCGTGCCACCAGGGCAGAGCCACCACGACACCGACTGCCAGCACACCGATCACCACCAGCGCCGACAGCACGGTCCAGCGCGTGCGCCCGAACCCCAGAGTCTGCGTGGCGCTCACGAATTCCTCCATCCCCGACCGGAAATCGGCCTCCTGAGATGTAGGACGTGCCAGGGACCGCCATGGTTCCGCCACGGTCACCGCCGACGCACACATGGCGGTTCCGCTCGTTGCCTGCGCCCGCGCCGCGGGATCGATAGACTGCTCGAACGCCGCCGAGCTCTGGGAGGACATCGCCCTGGATACTCTGTGGACCTTTCTGGTGGACCATCGCAGACAACTGCTCACCGATTCCTATCTGCACGTCTCGGCCGTCGTGCAGTCGGTGCTGATCGCGACCGCGGTGGCGGTGTGCCTGGGCATCGTCGTGTATCGCAGCCCATGGGGTTCGGCGGCGGCCACCGCGGCGGCGAGCATCATCCTCACCGTGCCGTCGTTCGCGCTGCTGGGACTGCTCATCCCCGTGCTGGGCCTGGGCGTGCGGCCGACGGTCACCGCGCTGGTGCTGTACGCGCTGCTGCCGATTCTGCGCAACACCATCATCGGGCTGGCATCGGTGGATCCGGCGGTCTCGGATGCCGCGCGCGGGGTCGGCATGAACCGCGTCCGCATCCTGGCCCGGATCGAAATGCCGCTGGCCTGGCCGTCGATTCTGGCCGGAATGCGGATCAGTACCCAGATGAGTATGGGGATTCTGGCGATGGCGGCCTATGCGAAGGGTCCGGGGCTGGGCAATCTGATCTTCACCGGCCTGGCCCGGCTGGGCAGTCCGACCGCCGTCCCGCAGGCCCTGTCCGGCACGGTGCTGATCATCGTGCTGGCCTTGCTGCTGGATGCCGTCCTCGTGGGCGTCGGCCGGCTCACCACCTCGAGGGGAATCCGTGACTGATACCGCGACCGCCGACCGCACCGACCACGAACCCGCGGAGATCGTGCTCGACGCGGTGTCCAAACACTATCCGGGCCAGCGCGATCCGGCCGTGGACCGGATTTCGCTGACCATTCCGGCCGGTGAGATCGTGGTGTTCGTCGGCCCCTCGGGCTGCGGTAAGACGACCACGATGCGGATGATCAACCGCCTGATCGAACCGACCTCCGGCACCATCACCATCGCCGGACGTGACGTGACCGCGGTGAATCCGGACCGGCTGCGGCGCCAGATCGGTTATTCGATTCAGCAGGCGGGTCTGTTCCCGCATATGACGGTGGCGCGCAACATCGCCACGGTGCCGGGGCTGCTCGGCTGGGATCGCGCCCGGGTGCGCGCCCGCGTCGACGAGATGCTGAATCTCGTGGGCCTCGACCCCGAGACCTTCCGCGGCCGCTATCCGCGCCGGCTCTCCGGCGGCCAGCAGCAGCGAGTCGGTGTCGCCCGTGCGCTGGCGGCCGATCCGCCGGTGCTGCTGATGGACGAGCCGTTCGGCGCGGTGGACCCCATCACCCGCGGGCTGCTGCAGGACGAACTACTGCGGCTACAGACCGAACTGCACAAGACGATCGTGTTCGTCACCCACGATTTCAACGAGGCCGTCAAGCTCGGAGACCGAATCGCGGTGCTCGGCAACAGTTCCCGCGTCCTCCAGTACGACACTCCGGCCGCGATCCTCGCCGGTCCCGCCGACGAGACGGTGGCCGGTTTCGTCGGCGCCGACGCCGCCCTCAAACAGCTGACACTGGTCCGGATCGCCGATGTGGAACTGGGCGGCTGCGCCACGGCCGCGCAGGACGATCCGGTCGACACGCTGCGTGCGGCGCTGGCCACGCAGGAGTGGAAGTGGGGTCTGATCCTCGACTCCGATCGCCGCCCGCTGCGCTGGGTATCCGAACATCAACTGGCGCAGGCACAATCGTTACACGACGCCGGTATCCCGGTGACCGGCACGGTGACCGCGGATTCGACGTTGCAGGCGGCGCTCGAGACGCTGCTCGCCGAAAGTACCGCCAACGCCGTCGTGACCGGGGCGCGGGGGGAATACGCCGGGCTGGTCGCGATCGACACCCTCGTCGCGCACCTGTCCCGCACGCGCGCGGAACATCGTTCGGCCACAGCGGATTCGGGTGACCGGCCATGAGTCCCGCCGGCCGACACGAGCGGCGCGCCGACCGGATCCGGTTGTTCATCCAGCCGGTGCTGGCCGTGGCCCTGGCGGCCGGCGTCCTGGTGTGGGCCTTCGACCGCACCCTCACCGCGACCCAGCAGGCCAGTATCAATCCCACCACCATCAGCACCGTGGTCCGCCAGCACGTGGTGATCACCGCGACCGTGGTGCTGATCGTCGTCGCGGTCTCGGTTCCGTTGGGCACCTTGCTGACTCGGCCGCGCTACCGGCGTCTCGCTCCGCTGTTCGTCGGCGTCGCCAATATCGGTGCGGCGGCACCGGCGATCGGCCTGATCGTGCTCACCTATCTGTGGACCGAGAAGACCGGCTTCTGGGTGGGGGTCGCGCCGATCGCGTTCTATGCGTTACTTCCCGTGCTGCGCAATACGATTCTGGGTTATCAGCAGGTCGATCCGGCTCTCGTCGATGCCGGGCGTGGTCAGGGCATGTCGGCGACGACGGTGCTGCGCCGCATCGAATTCCCGCTCGCGGTGCCATACATCCTGGCCGGGCTGCGCACCTCGCTGGTGCTGGCGGTCGGCACGGCCACGCTGTCTTTCCTGGTCAGTGCCGGTGGTCTGGGGATTCTGATCGACACCGGCTACAAGCTGCGCGACAACGTAACCCTTTGGGTGGGAGCGATTCTCGCGGTGGCACTCGCACTGCTCGTCGACTGGCTGGGTGCGCTCGCCGAGCAGTTTCTCGGACCGCGGGGGCTGCGATGAAGCGGCCGGGCAAGGCAGCGCGACGTGCGGCCACCGCGGCGGCGACGCTGCTGGTCGCTGTCGTCGCCGCCTGCGGTCTCGAGGCCGGCGGCGCCGTTCCGCTGCCGGTCGGGCCGGGCAGTATCGCGCCGATTCCCGCCCTCGACGGTGTGCAGATCACCGTGGGCTCCAAGGATTTCACCGAACAGAACATCCTCGGCTACCTCATCGAATTCGCGCTCACCGCCGCCGGGGCGCAGGTCCGTGATCTCACCAATATCACCGGATCGAACAGCCTGCGCGATGCGCAATTGCACGGACAGGTCGATGTCGCCTACGACTACACCGGAACCGGATGGATCAACTATCTGGGTAACGAGACACCGATTCCGGACTCCACGCGGCAATTCGAGGCGGTGCGCGATGCGGATCTCGCACAACACGGCATGGTCTGGGCCGATCCGGCCCCGATGAACAACACCTACACGATGGTCACCGATGCGGGCAGCGCCGCCCGCACCGGCGCCACGACGATCTCCGACTATGCCCGTCTGGTGAATACCGACCCGAGTACGGGTCCCACCTGCCTCGGTACCGAATTCAGCGTCCGCCAGGACGGATTTCCGGGTCTGGCCCGTAAATACGGGGTAGACCTCGGCAAGGTACACAAGCAGATCATGCAGGATTCGCTGGTGTATTCGGCCACCGCGAACGGCACCTGCCAATTCGGTGATGTCACCGCGACCGACGGCCGCACCAAGGCGCTGAATCTGGTGCAGCTGACCGACGATCTGAACTTCTTCCCCAAATACAATGCGGCACTGGTGATGCGGAAATCCTTCGCCGACGCGCATCCGCAGGTGGCGCAGGTCATGGCGCCGATCTCCGCACTGCTCACCAACGAGACGATCACCGAGTTGAACCGGAAGGTCGACGTCGACGGCGCCGAACCGGCCAGCGTCGCGCGCGAGTGGCTGATCCGGCAGGGGTTCGTGACCGCGGGCTGAGATCAGGCGAGCGCCGTCCGCACCGCCAGCCAGCGACCGCCCGGATCGGCATAACCGTGATACATCAGCGGAATCCGTTGGTCCACACCGAAGTAGCGGAATACGGCCAGCATCGCCTGCCGCACCGAGTAGTCGGCGAAGTCGTCGATGCGGCGCGGGCCGATCGCACGTTCGGGCAGCACGGCCAGCCGCGCCATCTCCTCCGGATCACAGACGTCGAGTCCCATCGGCCCGTCGGCGATGTAGTGATCGTGGAAGATGTGACGCAGCTCCGACGCATCAGCGTCCCGAGAGACGCAGGGCAGCAATCGAATTGCCGCGCCCGACAGGGTCGGTGCTTCCAGTGCGGCGGTCAGCTCGGGATCCGGCGCCGGCGCATCACGAACCGGCACCTGTTCGAGCAGATGCAGCATGGACGCGCCCCGGACCCGCGGCTCGGGCACCAGGAACAGACTCACCATCGGTCCGGTGTGGGCGGCGTCGGTCAGACATATCCGCGTGTGTGACCGATCGGGCGAACGCGGCGCGGCGGGCGTGGACTGGGGCGGGGTGATCGGGTCGGACATGCGGTCTCCTGGAAGGGAGGGCGATCGACCCTCCCGCGAACGCGCTGGTACGAGGTCCGAAGTTGCGCCGGCCGCCGAGTTACCCGATTCGGACCGATCTCCTCGACGTCCGACCGTTGTGCCATGAATTATAGGAGCCGGGGACACGACGCGACATCCGGAATTCGCTATCCGGTTGCTTCGGGCGTGCGATCAGGCGTTCAGCAGCCGCGGGACTCCGCCCAGCTCCGTATCGATGCGCCGGCGCACCGCCGGCCACTCCTCGTCCAGGATGGAATAGAACGCGGTGCTGCGCACGGTGCCGTCCAAGCCGCGCGAATGTGCCCGGCGCACGCCGTCGCTGGTCGCGCCCAGGCGCTCGATCGCCGTGCGCGAGCGGACGTTTCGCACGTCGACGCGCAGCGCGATCCGGCGGACCCGCCACACGTCGAAGGCGTGCTCGAGCAGCAACAGTTTCGACTCCAGATTGATACCGGCGCCGCGCGCTCGCGGACAGAGCCAGGTATTGCCGATCTCGGCGGCGTCGGGCACCGCGAGCAGCGGATCTCCGGTCGGCATGCCGTGCACGATCGGCCACACCATCGGCCCCTGCCAATAGTCGAAACGGCAGAAGCGCGTCGAGCCCAGTACCCGGTTGTCGGCCGTGGCGACGACCGCGAAGGCCAGTGCCGAGCCGACCGCGTGCGCCGACGCGGCCTGGGCGACATAGTCCGCGGCCTCGGCCGGGCCGTGCGGTACGGGGGTGAACGCGAACGCATCGCGATCCGCGGCGCCCGCCTCGGCGAGCCCCGGAACATGGTGCGGTGCCAAAGGTTCCAGCCGCACGAGGCGGCCGGTCAGGATGACGGGTGCAGGCACGTTCCCTCGATCTTTCGGGACGGACTCCGGTAAAACGCCCAACGATCGTCACACCGGCCTACAACGCTCCGGATCGACGACCAGTCCTGGCGCGCCGGCAGCAGCATCGGACAGTGAGATGAACGATAACCGAACGTGTGCCGTCGTCGATGCAGGTGCGCCGTAAATTTACCGGGATTGCTCGCGTGTCGCTCGGCGCGTCGCAGACGGCCCGTCAGGGCGGTTGCCGGGCTGTTTTCGGTGCGTTCGCCCCGGTTATCGGGTCGACACGAAACCGTTGCCGGAGTGGAAGACTCCTCCGGAGGTGCCGTCGTAGCCTGGTAAGAGCGAACGGGGGGCGTCATGACCGAAACATCACGGGCGGCGATCCTGCTCGACGTCGACGGCCCCCTCAATCCCTACCCCCGGCCCACGCACCCGCCCCCGCGCGGCTATCGGCCTTATGTGTTGCAGCACAGCATCATTCCCGCGATCCCGCCCATCGACCAGCGAGTGCTGCTCGACGCCGCCGTCGGTTCGCGGCTGCTGGATCTGGCCGCCGTCACCGATGCCGAACTGGTGTGGGCGACCGCGTGGGAGTACGAGGCGAATACGGTCCTCGGTCCCGTCCTCGGACTGCCGCCGCTCGAGGTGATCATCTTCGAGGACACCGGGATTCGGCACCGCGAGGGCCACCACGGAAAGCTTCCGACCATCGACCGATGGGCCGGGCGCCGGCCGCTGTGCTGGTTCGACGACGAATTCCAGCCCGCCGACCAGGGCTGGGCCGAACGCCGCACCGCCACCGTCGCACCCACCCTGCTCGTCCCGGTCGACCGCCATACCGGTTTGACCTCCGACCACCTCGAGGTCGCCAGGGCGTTCCTGGAGCCGCTTCGCGGGCCGCGAGCTCGCTAGAGCGGCGGCAGTCGCAGCAGCGCGGCCACCGCCTTCGAGGCGCTCTGAACAGCGCTTTCCATCGTGGCCGACCAGTCGGTGCGGGTCCAGTCCCCCGCCAGCATCAGTGTCGGCACCGAGGTGCGCTGGTCCGGCCGCAGCCCGTCGGTGCCCAGGGCCTGGGAGAAGGTCGCCTTCGGCATCTTGACCACATGACCGTGCACCACCCGCGCATCGGCCGCGTCGGGGTAGTAGCGGCGCAGCAGCGCCATCTGCTCGTCGAGGATGTCGTCGCTGCTCTTGTGGATCTGCTCGTAGGCGCCGCTGGTGGTCAGGCAGTACAGCCAGGTGCCGTCCGGTTCGCGGCCGTGCATCCGCTGCCGGTCGAACACCTCGTCGATCACCCCGGTCCCGCCGATGATCGCCTCCATCGCACTGCGGGTGCCGAGCGGGCGGTCCAGATACAGATTGGTGCTGACGATCGGGGTGGCGCCCAATTTTTCTGCGGCGGCGTAGATCTCGGCGTGTTCGGGCAGATCGTCGAGCAGGCCGTGGATGCGGGAATTGGGTACCGCGCAGATCACGGCATCGGCCGGGACCGTGCCGCCGTCCACCAGATCGACACCGGTCACCGCCCCGTCCTCGATCCGGATCCGGTCCGCCACCGCGCGACAGCGGACCTCGACGCCGTGGCGGCGGAACACCTCCTCCGCACCCGTGATGTAGAGCGTATCGAGGTCGACGGTCGGATAGCCGATGGTGACCGCGCGCCGATCCCGCACACCCAGCCGGATGCCGGTGGCCAGCACATCGGCGAAAACCTTCGCGCACTCGCGCTGCACCGGCTCGGCGGCGATACCCAGTGCGAGCCAATCCCACAGCGCCTCACGGGCTTTCGCGGGCATACCGACACGCTCGAACCACTGCTCGGTGGTGATGTCGGCCAGATCCGCGGGCTGGAACAGACATTGCAGCCCCAGCCGCATCGTCGCCCGCGCCGCGGCCAGTCGCTCACCCAGCCCGGCATCCGGATGTGCGCCCAGCAGTGTGCCGAACGCCCGGATACCTCTGGTGTGCAACGCCGTCGCGCGTCCGCCCGGCCAGCGCAGCGTGCCTCCGGCGGGGAATTCCAGGTGTTTCTCGGTGCCGACGCTCGCGAGGTACCGGAAGAGGTGATGGTATCCGCTGGCGATCACGTGCTGGCCGTTGTCGGGAGTATCGCCGACCTCGGCGACCGTCATCGCCTGGGTGCGGCCACCGAGCCGGGGCCGGCGTTCCAGCAGTGTCACCCGCTTCCCGGCCTCGGCCAGCCAGACGGCCGAGGCCAGTCCGGCCAGACCACCACCGATCACCACGAACCGACGAGCGTCGTTCATCCGGACCTCCGTGCGCGACAGCGGGTTTCGTCACCGGACGGCTTCGATTCGAGGCGCGAGCCGCAGCGAGCCGGTTCCGATCACTGTAGGCAGATCGCCATCCAGGGTCAACGGTGAGCGAAAAGGCGTCGCATTCTCTCACCCCTGGTGGGGGCTCCGCCGACCATCGGCGCGGGAGAATGGTCGCCTCAACTCGACAAGATCCGGAGTCGCAATGCAATTCATGGTTCTCTCCCGTCGCCGCACCGAGACGTTCACCGACGCGGACTTCGAGAAGGTCCTCCCGGCCGAAACCGACCATGTGCGCAAGCTCTACCTGGACGGCGTCGTCCGTCAGATCTGGCTGCGCGGCGATATCGCCGGCGCCTGCTTCACCATCGAGGCAGCCGATGCCGAACAGGCGAACGCCATCGTCGCGCAACTGCCCATGGCCGCGGCCGGAGTCTCCGAATTCACCGTGATCCCGCTGAGTCCCTACCGGGGTTTCGGCGGGGCCTAGCGGAGTTCACGGCGGATCGGATGCCTACTTGAGCATGCTGCCCGCGTCGACGGTCACCGGCAGGCCGGTGATGTAGCGCGATTCGTCCGAGGCGAGGAACAGCACGGCGTTGCTGATATCCACCGGCTCGACCCAGCCGACTGGCAGCACATGCATGAACTTCGCCACCGGCTCGAAATCCTCGACGCCCGGATTCTCCAGATCCGGGCGGAACATCTTCATCGTGCCCTCGTTCATGAACATCGGGGTGTTGACGTTGGTCGGGTGGACGGAATTGACCCGGATCGAATTCGCGCCCAGTTCGACCGCGAAGGTCCGCATCAGGCCGACCACACCGTGCTTGGCGGCGACGTAGTGCCCGGTGTTCGGATAGGCCTTGAGTCCGCCGACCGAACTGGTCAGGATGATCGAGCCACCGTTGCCACCGGAAATCAGGTGCGGCACACCGGCTTTCACCGTCTTCCAGACCCCTTCCAGGTTGATGCCGATCATCGTGTTCCAGTCCTGCTCACTGGTTTCGGCCAGGGTCGCACCCCCGTTGCCGATTCCCGCGTTCGCCACGATGATGTCGAGCCGGCCCAGCTGCTCGACCCCGTTGTCCACGGCGGCCTTCAACGCGTCGAAATCGCGGACGTCGACCTCGGCGGTGACGATGCGGCGCCCGAGACCCTTGACCAGCTCCACCGTCTCCGCCAGATCGGCCGGCGTCGAGGACGGAATCAGATCGGTGCCGCTCACCGGTTTGCAGACGTCGACGGCGATGATGTCGGCGCCCTCTTCCGCGAGCCGCACCGCATGACTTCGCCCCTGGCCGCGTGCCGCACCAGTGATGAAGGCGACCTTGCCCTCTACCCGCCCAGCCATAACGCACCTCGTTCATTGCCACTCGGGCACACCGATGCCCGATGTCGGATTGCCGACCACCCGCGCCGAGCGATCGCTCACTTGCTAATGGGATTCTCCAACATCGAGAATGAAATTTCCATACCCGGTTCCGGTGCGGTTCAGTGGCCGGCGCTCGCCTGCTGCCGGATCCAGCGCAGCAGGGTGGGGTTGCCGGAATCGGTGGTGATCACCCCGGCCGCGGCGCGGACGAAGCGGCCCTCGGTGACGGCGGCGAGCATGCTCGCGGCCAGATCGCTCCGGGCGGTGAATATCCCGTCGGCGTGCCCCTCGACCATCGTGTAATCGGTGACGTCGGGGCGGTCGTAGAGTCCACTCGGGCGCACGACGGTCCAGTCGCGATCACTGTCGCGCAGGAGCGCTTCCATCCGCCGCATGTCGTCGTACAGCGTCTTGCCCGCCACCCGCGTCACGTACGGCACCAGCAGCCGGTTGAAGAGGAAGCCGCCCTCACTGTAGGGGCGCGGATCGACCCCGGCCGAACTCACCACCACGATCCGGCCCACCCCGTGGCGCCGCATCGCCGTGACGATGTTCGACACACCGTCGGAATAGGTGGTGATCGGTTCCTTGCTCGGCGGCACCCCGAGCGCGGACAGCACCGCGTCCCGCCCTTTCACCGCGGTGTCGACCGCCCCCGGATCGAGGACATCGGCGCCGATCACCTCGAGCCGATCATGGCGCAGCGGGAATTCGCCCGGCTGCCGCGTCACCGCCGCGACCTGATGCCCGGCGGCCAGGGCCTGGGCGGTGAGCCGGCGACCGGTGGGACCGTTGGCCCCGAAGATGGTGATACGCATGGTCTCTCCTTCGGACAGAGGACACGGACGGCCGGCGACGAGACGCCGCCGCCGAACCCTCATGGCGTGGACGCACACAAGACGCCCGCCGAGCCCGTCGCGTAACAACCCGCGCGGGTGATCTACATCACCGGCGCTCCTCAGCGACCCGAGCCTTCTCGCACTGCTCGCCGGCTGCCCCGGGCTGCTCGGCACGTCCGCGGCGGATGCGGGACGGGACTGGACCGCAAGCTATCCGGAGGTCAGGGCTTCGATCGTCCGGCCGATGAGCATCGTTCCCACGAGGAACAGCAGCACCATCATCACGGTGCGATCGTTGGCGACCAACCAGGTCTTGGTGGCGGCCAGGGGCTGGTCGAGCCGATCGCCCGCGACCAGGTAGGCGGCGACCGGCGCGATGCACGAGGCCAGCGCGATCGCGAGGAAGATCGCACCGGCGCCCAGCGCTCTCGGCGCCGAAAGCCGTGCCTCCGCGATATCGAGCCCGCCCATGACGGCGGGCACGAGCGTGCTGATGTCGACGATCACGAACGCCAGGCCGAGTCCGAAGGCCCCCACCGGGGTCACGCGGTCGACCCGGTCCCACAGTTTTCTCGGCTTCTCCTCGCCGCGCGTGCGCTGGTACCCGAACCACACCGCGACCCCGAGCAGCCCGATCCCGCCGCACAGCCGGATGATCGAGGTCGCGGTCGAGGCGTGATGGGGATGCAGACGCTCGGCGGCGGACGCGCCGATCAGCAGCGCCACCGCGGCGACGAGCACCGCGAATCCGCAGATCCGCCCGAGCAGATATCCACTGCTCTTCGCTCGTGCCTGCCCCGACACCAGCATCAGCACCGCGACGATCAGCGGCAGCGGACTCACCGCGATCGCGGCGGCCAGTGGCAGGGTCCTGCCGATCACGGTGCCCATCCGCAGTTCCTTCCGCCGACCCGAGCGAATATTTGCCAAGGACTCGCTGTCACGCGGTCACAGCTTCGGACCTCCGACCATTTATGGCAATCTAGCTGGGACTATAAGCCATAATCGGGGCGCTCAGCTCGAATTGCTCACAACCATACGGTGGACAACCACGCGGCGACGACGGCGAGTACCAGCAGGACGACATTCAGGCCGATCAGCTTCACCTCGCCGCGGCGCAGATGCAGCGCGAGCGCACCGACCTGCACGAGCGCCAATCCGACGGCGGCCAGGAGCGCGAGAACCACGGCGATGCCGGTCAGCGGCGGCAGGATCAGCCCGGCAGCGCCGAGCACCTCGCTCACACCGATGCCCCGCACCAGCCCCAGTGGCACGGTATCGATCCACCCCATCATCGGACGGAGCTGATCCTTCGACCGCAGAATCTTGATTCCGCCCGAGTAGAGGTAGAACACCGCCAGCAGCGACCCGACGATCCAGTACGCGATTTCCACCGCAGCCTCCAAAGTTACGAACAGTCAGCAGCAGCATCATCCGTCGGAATCGGAAGGCGCACAAAAGGAACATCGGTGTGCGCAATCCCTTCTGGTAGGAGACCTTGCCAAAAAGGAATTTCTGGTAGAGGATCTTGCCAGATCTTCGATGAGGAGGACACCGTGACGCCGACCGTTCCGCTCCGGCACCCGAACTCACCGCGCCCCGTTCCGGGCCCCGGCCTCGGCACCCTCGCCCGGATGCTCGGACTCGGCACACCGGGCCCGGAGGAATTTCGCGAGCTGGGCGAGGCTCTGACCGTCGGCGACCGGCCGATGGACGAGCTCGTCGAGTGGATGTATCGCGAGGGGATGGCCACCACCCGGCCGCTGTTCGAACGCGCCCTGCGGGAGGGCATCGCCGCGGTACCGGAAGCCCCGGAGCCGCTGCGCGACTTCTTCGAATACGTCGAAGCGGTGCCCGAGTGGGTCGATCGGCGAAAGATCCGCCATGCCGAGCGCGTCTCCTGCCTCGGCGGCCGCGACGGGATCTACGTCGCCCGCGACATGTCGTTCCTCGGCGGATACCTGGCCTCCGGTTTCAACAAGACCCTGCTGCGCACCGGCGCCCTGGAGAAAGGCCCGGCCAAACGATTCGCCGAGACGACGCAGTGGGCGATGGATGTCACCGCGCCCGGCGGAATGGCGCTGCGGGGCAGGGGTTTTCGCTCGACCGTGCACGTCCGGTCGATCCACTCGCTGGTGCGCCGGCACGTTGCCGCGATGCCGGACTGGCGGGCGCAGGAGTGGGGGCTGCCGATCAATCAGACCGATATGGCCGCCACACTGGTCGGCGCGCTGATCGCTCCGATGATCGGCGCCATCGGCATGGGAGTCGTGATCACGCCCCGCGACGCGGACGCCATGGCCCATCTCGCCCGCTACGTCGGCTGGGTGATGGGTGTCGAGGAACGCTTCCTGCCCACCGACTTTCGCGACAGCGTCCGCATTCTCTACCACACGATGACCGCCATTACGAACCCCGACGACACCTCCCGCCAACTCGCGATCCCGATGCGCGACGAACCGCTCGGCTGGCACTACGACCATCTGCAGGGGCTGCGGCGGCGGATCGCCCGATCCCAGCATCTGTCGATCGCGATGATGTATCTGGGCCCGTCCGCGATGAAACGACTCGGATTGCCCAGCCGGACCCTGCCCTGGTATCCCGTGCTGCGCATACCGGTCAACCTCGCGCGGTCTGCGCGGGCCCGGCTGATTCCCGGACAGTTCGAGCGCGTCGTAGCCGAAGGCCGGGCCGCGCAACTGTCGTTCATCCGCACCCTCGCCGGCCCCGACGCCGCGGTGATCGGCGGGTCGGCCGAGCACATCACCCCGGCCGCCTGAACCGCTCCCCGACTACTCCGCCACATCCGTCCACGTCACCGGAAGTTCGTGCACCCCATAGATATTCATATCGGTCCGCAACGCCACCTCGTCGGCCGGGACGGCCAGGGCCAGGGTCGGGAAGCGGCGTAGCAGGCCGGCGAATCCGGCGCGCATCTCGAGCCGCGCGAGTTGCTGACCGAGGCACAGGTGCATGCCGTGACCGAAGGACAGGTGGCCGCGGGCCGTGCGACGCACATCGAGGGTGTCGGGGTCGTCGAAGCGGCGCGGGTCGCGGTTGGCGGCCAGCAGCGAGACGACGACGGTCGAACCCTTGCCGATCGTTTCGCCGCCGAGTTCGATGTCCTCGGTGGCGTAGCGGTAGAAGATGTCGGCGACCGAGAGGTAGCGCATGAGTTCTTCCACCGCATCGGGAATCAGAGCCGGATCGGCACGCAGTTCGTCCGCCTGTTGCGGATGTTCGAGCAGCGCGAAGGTGCCGAGCCCCAGCATGTTCGCGGTGGTCTCGTGCCCCGCCAGCAGGAGCAGGAAGGCGATGCCGGTCAGTTCCTCGACGGTGAGGTCGTCGTGGCGGGCCAGGTCGGACAGGATGTCCTCACCCGGTTCGGCTCGCTTGCGGACGACCAGTTCGGCCAGATAGGACGTCAGCGCGCCGTAGGCCGCCATCTTCTCCTCGAGCGCCTGGTCCTTGACGAGGAATTTCGCCGAGTTGACCTGGAAGGTGTCGCGATCCTCGTAGGGAACGCCGAGCAGTTCGCAGATCACCAGCGAGGGCACCGGCAGGGCGAACTCCGCGACCAGGTCGACCGGCGGGGTCAGCCGCGCCATCGCGTCCAGTCGCGCCTCCACGACGTCCACGATGTGGTCCTCGAGCTGCTTCATCCGTCTGACGGTGAAGGCGCCGACGAGCTTGCGCCGCAACCGGGTGTGGTCCGGCGCGTCCATCGCGATGAAGACGCCGGGGATCTGCGGCGACGGCTCGGTGGCCACGGGCATGCCCGGAATCTCGTAGGGCACATGCAGAACGCCGATGTCCTGACGCGAGCTGAACCGGGAGTCGGCCAGCAGGCTGCGCACCTCGTCGTAGCCGGTGACGAGCCAGCCCTCGTGGCCGTCGGGAAAGATCATCGGACTGACCGGGCGGGCATCGCGCAGCCGGGTGATTTCGCGGGGCGGATCGAAGGGCCCCGCATTGCGTTCCATGGGCAGGCCGTGCGGGACGGAAACCGTTCGGGTCATGGCGTTTTCCTCTCGAAAGAGACGACGGGAGTCAGGCGGCGGACGCGTGCCGGATGATGACGTTGCCGAACGCGTTGCGCGCGTATACCCGCACGGTGTGCTCGTCGTCCTGGGCACCGTCGACCGGTCCCAGCTGGTTGTGCACGGCGCCGCGCGCGACGCTGGTCTCCAGCCGCGCCGCACTGCCCGGGCGGATGCCGACCTCGAGCTCGCCCGTCGAGGTCTCCAGCCGGAGCACACCGCGCGTGGCCTCCGCGATCCGGATATTGCCCTGGGCGGTCTTCGCGGTCACCGAACCGAGCGGGCGTTCGACGACGATGTCACCGGCCGACACCTCCAGAACGCATTCGCCGAGTTCGCCGGCGCCGAGGATTCGGCCCACACCGGCGGTGCCCTGGAAACGGGAGCCGGCCGGCACCTCGATGGCCACCTCGATCGTCGGATTGCCGCCGAAGGGGCTGTAGGTCCGCCAGTCCTTCGGCGTCGTCACGGTCAGGGTGCCGTCGACGAACTCGACCCGCGTCTGCTCGGCGGCGCGCACATCGCCCTTCTTGGCCGCGTCGGCGGGGCGGACCGCGACGACGGTGTCGGTGCGATCGGAGGCGGTGACGGTGACGGTGCCGGACAGCACCTCGACGGCGACGGCGATGGGTTCCGGGGTCTGGAAAGCAGGCATGGCGTTCTCCTGGGTTCTGCTGGGAATCGGGCGGCGGGATCGGGGGATCCGGCCGGTGAACCGGTCCGCGGTGCGGATCGCTGTGCTGTTCACGAGAACTACTGTCGCCGCGGCGGCTGATATCGGGCTGACGCCGGGCTGACATCTCCGCTGACATGGTGTTTCCGCTGGTGGGATGGGTGATCTCACACCGGTCGGTCCGCCACGGCAGAATGTGGCGGGTGCGAATCGGGATGCTTGGAACGCTCGACATCCGAGCAGATGACGGTGAAGTGATCGAGGTACCGGGCGCCCGGTTGCGGGCGCTGTTGATCGCCCTCGCGCTGGAACCGGGCCGCGCGGTCCCCAGAACGACCCTGGTCGACTGGATCTGGGGTGAGCAACCACCCGCGGACGCGGCGAATGCGTTGCAGGCGTTGGTTTCCCGGCTGCGGCGAGTGCTGCCGGACGGATCGCTCGACGGGCAGGCGGGCGGCTACCGGCTGGCGGTGGATCCGGGCGCGGTCGACGCGTTGCGGTTCGAACGGCTCCTCGATCAGGCTCGTGGCGGCGACGTCGTCCGGCAGACGCATCTGCTGCGCGAGGCGCTGGGGCTGTGGCGCGGGGCGCCGATGCAGGACATCGATGTGCGCGACAGCGAGGCGGTCGCGGCGGTGGTCACCCGCTTGGAGGGGTTGCATCTGGCCGCGCTGGAGGATCTGTACGACGCGGAGATCCGCCTCGGCCGCGGCGCGGAACTGGTCGCCGAACTCACCGAGCTGGTCGCCCGGCATCCGGTCCGGGAACGACTGATCGCCGCCTTGATGCGGGCCCTGGCGGCGGCGGGCCGCGGCGCCGAGGCACTGCTCGTCTACCAGCGGGCCCGCGAAGCCCTCGCCGACACCCTGGGCGTGGATCCCTCGCCGGAACTGTCCGACCTGCACGTGGCCCTGCTGCGCGGCGAAGCGGGACCCCGCGACAACGAGCGCAAGACCAACCTGCGGGCCGAATTGACCAGGTACGTCGGCAAATACACCGATATCGCCGCAGTGCGCGAACTCCTGGCGAACCATCGGCTCACCACCCTGACCGGGCCGGGCGGTTCCGGGAAGACCAGGCTGGCGCTGGAAACCGCACGCACCCTGCTCGACGATCTGCCGGACGGTGCGTGGCTGGTGGAACTGGCGGCCGTCGGCGCCGACGGTGACGTCGCGCAATCGGCCCTCGCCGCCTTCGGGCTGCGGGACGCGCTGCTCGGCGGCGCACCGGACGCGGAACCGGTGGACCGGCTCGTGGCGGCTATCCGCGACCGCGAGACGCTGCTGATCCTGGACAACTGCGAGCACGTGATCGACTCCGCGGCGGCCTTCGCCCACCGGGTGCTCGGCGAATGCCGGGGCCTGCGAATCCTGGCCACGAGCCGGGAACCGCTCGGCATCACCGGCGAGGCGCTGTGGCAAGTGGCGCCGCTGGCGTTGCCTGCCGCGGACGCGACCCCGGCCGAGATCGAATCCTCCCCCGCCGTGCAATTGTTGCGCGACCGGGCCGGCGCGGTCCGCACCGATCTGGAGACGACCGACCCCGCCACTCTGTCGACCATCGCGCGGATCTGTCGCGCGCTCGACGGCATACCGCTGGCCATCGAACTGGCGGCGGCACGGTTGCGCACCATGTCCCTCGACCAGCTCGCCGACCGCCTCGACGATCGGTTCCGGCTGCTCACCGGTGGCAGCCGGACCGCCATCGCGCAGCATCGGACGCTGCGCGCGGTGGTGGATTGGAGCTGGGAACTGCTGACCGATGCGGAGCGGACGGTGCTGCGCAGGCTGGCCGTCTTCGCCGGCGGAGCGAGCCTGGAGGCGGCCGAGCGGATCTGCGCGGGCGCATCCGACGCGCCGGGAGACGTCGAGCAATGGGAGGTGCTCGAACTGCTGACGGCGCTGACCGAGAAGTCGCTGCTGCTCACCTCGCCGGACACCGAACCCCGCTACCGGATGCTCGAGACGATCAGGCGGTACGCCTACGATCGCCTGGTCGAGGCGGGCGAAACGGAACAGGTACGACGGCAACACCTTTCGTACTTCACGACCCTCGCCGAGACCGCGGAGCCGCATCTGCGCCGCGCCGAGCAGTTGGAGTGGCTCGCGAAACTCGAGGCCGAACACGACAACATCGCGGTCGCCCTGCGCGGCGCGCTCGCCGACGACGATGCGGCGGGAGCGTTGCGGCTCGCGGCGGCCGCGGGCTGGTACTGGTGGCTCGGCGGGCACAAAGCCGAAGGTATGGAACTGATCACCGCCGCGGCACGAAGCGGCGGGCACGAAGGCGGCAGCGAAGCATCACCACGCAGTGCCCTCGACAGTGCCGCCGACAACCCAGCACGCATCGGCGGGCACGAAGGCGGCAGCGAGAGTTCCCGCACCGCAGACGGTTCCGGGGACGACGAATTCCGGGCCAGGGTCTACGGCCTGATCGTGCATTTCATGAGTTCCGGGCCGAACGACGAGCACCAGGTGGCGGAATGGGTGCACAAGGCCTACCAGCTGGGCCGAAACAGCGAATCCGACTATCCGCTACTGGCTTTCATCGGCGCTCTGCAACGCATGTTGCGCGGCGGAGACGAATTCCTGACCGCATTCGAACCACTGCTCACCCACGACGATCCCTGGGTGCGCGCACTGGCCCGGCTACAGGTGGGCAAGGCGCGCATCGCCCTCGGCTTCCCCGGCCGGGAAGCCGACGACCATCTCGAGACGGCACTGGCGGAGTTCCGGGCGCTCGGCGAGCGCTGGGGTATGTCGTTCGCGCTGACCGAATTGGCCAACAGGATCGCCATGCGCGGCGAATTCGCCACGGCCTGTGCGTATCTGGACGAGGCGATCGCGGTCGTCACCGAGGTCGGCGCCATCGAGGACGTTTTCCTGATCCGGGCGCGTCAAGCTCAACTGTATTGGCTGCAGGGTGATGCGGAGGCGAGCGCCGACGCCATGTCCGAGGCGCAGCGATACGCCGACCGGTCCGCCTGGCCGAACGCACTGGCCGAATTCGCGTTCACGAAGGCGGAGCTGGCGCGGTGGCAGGGCGATACGGAACAGGCCCGCCGGCAGATCGAGATCGCTACTTCCGCACAGGGCGGCGACGCCGACCAGAGCTACGTCGACGCCTTGCGCAATCACCAGCTGGGTTGTCTCACAACCGATCTGAATGTCGCCCGCACACTGCACGCCGCGGCGTTCCGCGCCGCGACCGGCGCCGGCTACGCACCTCTCACCGCCCTGATTGTGGTGGGGATCGCGGATCTGGCGTCGCGGGCCGAACAGGACGAACAGGCGGTCCGGTTGCTGGCGGCCAGTGCCGCGATCCGGGGCCTGGTCGACCGGTCCCAGCCGGATGTGGCGCGGATCGAGCAGACAGCACGACGTCGCCTCGGTGACCAGCGGTTCACCGAGGCGACGAAGGAAGGGGCAGAGGCCGAGTGGGAGGAATTGGTGGCGGCTACGCTCGCTTGTTGAACGTGGCACGCGACCAGAGGAATCCGACCACGGCGAATCCGGCGCACCAGGCCAGCGCGGCGGCCGTATAACCGCCGGACGGATGGCCTTCGAGAAATCCGCGCAGCGATTCGATGATCGGCGTGAACGGCTGGTACTGCGCGAACTGCCGGATACCCTGGCCCATCTTGTCGGCCGGCACGATCGCACTGCTCACGAAGGGCAGCATGATGAGCGGCACCACGCTCATACCGGCGGATTCCGGTGTCTTCGCGGCCATTCCGAGTGCGACGGTGAGCCAGGATGCCGCGAACGAGGTCGCGACCATGATGCCGATGGCGGCGAGCCAGTCGGTCGCGCTCGCGGGCGGTCGGAACCCCAGTGCGAAGGCCACACCGATGACGGCCGCGATGGCGACCAGGTTGGTCAGCATGGTCGCCGCCACGTGACCGATCAGGACGGCACTGCGGGAGACGTCCATGACCTTGAATCGGTTGATGATGCCCTTCGCCATATCGGAGCTCACCGACACCGCGGTGCCGGACAGGCCGTAGCTGATGGCCAGCAGGATCAAACCCGGTGTGGCGTAGTCGATGTAGTGGCCGCCGACATCGAAGGCGTTGCCGAAGACGTAGACGAAGATCAGCATCATCACGACCGGCATCAGGGCCGCGTTGAAGATGGTGACGGGACTGCGGGTGATGTGGGTGAAGTTGCGGCCCAACATCTTCGACGCATCGGACAGGGGTGCGGGCATGGTGATCGTACTCATCGCGGGGAAACCTCCGTGGTCGCGTGACCGGTCAGGGAAAGGAAAACGTCGTCGAGATCGGGGGTGTGGACGGTGACCTCCTCGGCCTCGACCAAGGACTCGGCGAGCCGATCCAGCAGGTGGCGCAGCGATTTCGTGCCGCCGTTGCCGGGGACGCGCAAGGTCAGCGCGCTGTCGTCACGGGTGGCGCCGGGCAGGCTGCGCGCGGCGGCATCCAGTTCCTCGGGTTGGGTGAAACGAAGCTGGATGTGGCTGCCGGGCACCAGGCGCTTGAGGTCGTCGGGTGTGCCTTCGGCGACGATGCGCCCCTGGTCGAGTACCGCGATCCGGTCGGCCAGCTGGTCGGCTTCCTCGAGGTACTGGGTGGTGAGGAAGATCGTCACGCCCTCGGATGTCAACTCCCGCACGATGTCCCACATGGTGCGCCGGCTGCGCGGGTCCAGTCCGGTGGTCGGCTCGTCCAGAAAGACGATCTGCGGTTTGGTGACCAGCGTCATCGCCAGATCCAGCTTCCGGCGCATACCGCCGGAGTAGGTCGCCGCCCGCTTACCCGCGGACTCCACCAGATCGAACCGCTCCAGCAGGTCGGCCACCACCCGCTTGCCCGCATCCCCGCGCAGACGATGCAGCCCCGCCATCAGGCGCAGGTTCTCCTCGCCCGTCAGCAGATCGTCCACCGCCGCGAACTGGCCGGTCACCCCGATCGCCGCCCGCACCGCCTTGCCCTCGGTGGCGAGATCGTGTCCCGCGATGCGAGCCGTGCCGCCGTCGGCCTTCGCCAACGTGGTCAACACGTTCACGGTCGTCGTCTTCCCGGCCCCGTTCGGACCGAGCAGCGAGAAGATGGTCCCGGCCTCGATGGTCAGATCGATCCCGTCGAGGATCGTCTTGTCCCCGTATGCCTTCCGCAACCCGGCGGCGGCAATTGCTGTGCTGTTCATGGGGACAACTGTGCGGCGGACGGCTGATACGCCCCTGATGCCGGCCTGACACGACCGCTGATACGCCGGTTTCCCCTGGTCAGCCGATTTCCTCGGCCAAGCCGACGATGATGCCCTCGGGACCACGGACGTAGCAGAGCCGGAAGATCTGTTCGTACTGCTCCACCGTGCCGACGAGTTCGGCGCCGTGCGCACGCAGGCGGGTGACGACGTCGTCGATATCGTCGACGGCGAACATGATGCGGCGAATGCCCAGTGTGTTGGCCGGAGCATGCCGCGGCTCGGACCGGACCGGTTGCGGCTCATGGAACATCGCGAGTTCCACCCGGCCGTGGCCGTCGGGAGTGCGCAGCATCGCGACCTCCTGCCGCACATCGTCGACGCCGATGATCCGTTCCACCCACCTGCCCTCGACCGGCCCCTTGTTCTCCAGTTCCATACCGAGTTCGACGAAGAACGCGATCACCGCGTCGATGTCCTCGACCACGATGAGCACGTTGTCCATCCGCTTGATCGCCACGGTCTCTCCTCCGATCGCAGGCCCACGCAGTCTTCGCGAGTCCGCGAATCATGACGCGCTGCCGCGCCGAAACTCATCGGTGGGATCAATGGCGGGGACGACGGCCGGCCGGCGGGGATGGCATCAATAAGCCCCCGCCGCATTCGCGCTCAAGGGGTTTGGTTGTGAATTGATCTGGGCAAAGGAGGCCGGTCATAGAGAGACTAGAGCCGGCTCCCCGATACGGTTCCGCGCGCGCGTGAGTCGCATTTCAAACCTCTATTACATGCGTTTCTACCTGCATCGATGCACTGGCGAAAAATCATTGCAGCGCCACCGTCGGCAACAGCGTCCGAAATTCTGGACGCATGACCGAATTACTCGCACAGCAGGTCCCGCAGGCCGCCGTATGTGATCCGAACCATTTTCACGAAACGTTGCTAACGGGTCGGAGAACCGGGTCGATAAACGCCATACAACTGAAAATCGTGACGGAAAGAAATCATGTATCGACAACGACAGGAGAAGTCCCATGGACCTGTCCACCGCGTTCAACCTCTTTCTCAGCTTGCTCGGCATCAACCTCGGCGCAGGCGGCCAGCTCGGCGCCGGCACCGGGTCGTCCTGAGCGCCCATAATCGTGCCGGGCCGGGCAGGGAACTCCTGTCCGGCCCGGCCTTTGCGGCCGAACGGCACGGGCGGTCGCGTGCCGCGACCGCTATCCACCGGCCGCCCGGGTGAATCGGCCCGCCAGGGCCCGCAGATGTTCCACCAGTTCCGGCGGCGATTCGACCTCGAATTCCACATCGAGCATGCCGACCGCCAGGGCCACCAGAGCGTAGGAGTCCGAACCCATTTCGAGGCGGCAGGTGTGCTCGTCGATCGGGGTGACCAGACCCTCGATACGTCCGGCCAGTTGTCCCGCGGGAACGTGGACGCGCATGACCGAGCGGTACGGCCACATCGCGAAGCCCATGGTGCGACGGAGGTAGGCGACGACGTCGCCGTCCGGGGCCGGGCGGTGCGTGAAGCGGGGGCCGTTGGGGGTCCGCAGCGACATGCGGTCGACGCGGAAGGTGCGCCAGTCGGCGCGGTCGCTGTCCCAGCCGACGAGATACCACCGATGACTCCAATGCGCGATGCGATGCGGCTCCACGGTGCGCCGGGTGCCCTCGCCCGCATGGCTGCGATAGTCGAAGCGCAGCGTTTCGGCGGCGCGAATGGCGGCGGAGATGGCGGTGAGCTGGCCGGCGTCGACAGCGGGGCCCGGATCGTAGCGGGGCGGCATGGCGACCACGGCGCCGCGCAGCGCGTCGACGCGGTGGCGCAGCCGGGCCGGAAGGACCTGCTCCATCTTGGTCAGCGCGCGCAGCGACGTCTCCTCGATGCCGGCGACATTGCCGGTGGTGTTGGTCTGCAGTCCGATCGTGACGGCCACCGCTTCGTCGTCGTCCAGCAGCAGCGGCGGAAGTGACGCCCCCGCGCCGAGACGGTAGCCACCCTCCGGCCCCATCACGCCGTGCACGGGATATCCCAACTCGCGCAGGCGTTCCACGTCGCGCCGGACGGTGCGAGTGGTGACGTCGAGTCGTTCAGCCAGCTCCGTTCCGGTCCAGTCGCGATGGGTCTGCAACAGCGACAGCAATCGCAACAGCCGCGCCGGCGTGGTTTCGGGCATGGATCGATCATCCCGCACGAGTAGGACCGTTTCCGTCCTATACGCGGTGGATGCTCATCTCATGACCGATACGACGATCACCCCGTTCCGCATCGACATCCCGCAGGAAGACCTGGACGAACTGAACTTTCGGCTCGCACGTACCCGATGGACCGATGCCCTGCCGGGTGTCGGCTGGTCCTACGGGGTCGATCGCGACTACCTGATCGATCTGGCCGAGTACTGGCGCACCGGCTACGACTGGCGCGAACACGAGTCGAGATTGAACAAGGTCCCGCAGTTTCTCACCGAAATCGACGGTCAGACAGTGCATTTCATGCATGTCCGCTCTCCCGAACCGGACGCGACCCCGCTGATCATCACCCACGGCTGGCCCAGCACGCCCGCCGACTTCCTCGACATCCTCGGACCGCTGACCGATCCGCGCGCGTACGGCGGGGATCCGGCCGACGCGTTCCACGTGGTGGCGCCGTCGGTACCGGGCTTCGGCTTCTCCGGTCCGACCCACGAAACCGGTTGGGACGTACCGAGAATCGCGCGCACATGGGCGACGCTGATGGAACGGCTCGGCTACGAACGCTACGGCGCCCAAGGGGGCGACTACGGCAGTCTCATCTCCCCCGCCCTGGGCCGGGTCGCACCGGACAAGGTGATCGGTGTGCACGTCAACGCGCTGGCCGACGCCGCCACCGCGACCGGATCCGGGCGGGAACTCGACGACCTGTCGGAAGCCGACCGCGCGAAGGCCGTCGCGAACCAGATGTGGTGGTACGGCCACAACGGTTACGCGACCCAGATGGCGTTGCGGCCGCAGACCATCGCCTACGCCCTCAACGACTCACCGGTCGGGCAGCTCGCCTGGAATCTCGAATGGTTCGTCGACTGGGATCCGACGGCCACCGACCAGGCGCCGGTCGATCGCGACATCATCCTGACCGACGTCACGACCTATTGGCTCACCGGCACCGCCGGTTCCGCGGCCCGGATCTACCGGGAGTCCGGAGCGTCGTGGGGCAGCAGACCCGCGCCGTCGGGCGTGCCCACCGCGGTCGCGAACTTCCGCGGCGATCGAGCCGTTCGCGGCTTGGCGGAGTCGGCCAACACGATCGTGCGCTGGAACGAGTACGCCGTGGGCGGCCACTTCGCTTCCCTCCAGGCGCCGGTGGAACTCGTCGCCGATATTCGCGAATTCTTCCGCTCGGTCGTCGGCTGACCGACCGGGGTCGATTCCGGTGCGGAGGTAAATCGCTTATCCCGCAGCGGAATCGGTCCCCGGCGCGACCGCCCAAGCCCCCTCGATCATCGCGAAGATCTCGTCCACCGCGGCATCCGGATCGGCCGACTCGCGGGCCAGGGAGTAGGCGTCGATCACGAATCTGGCGATCGTCCGGCAGGCCGTCGGAGTGCGAGACAGTTCGGGGTCCGCCGCGATGGCCGTCGCCAGCGACTCTGCGTGCCGCAGCCGCATCGACTCTTCGTACTGCCGCAGAGCGGGTGAGTTGTCGATCATGCGCCAGATCGGATCGGCCCCTTCCGCCGTGCAATGGCGGACCAGCGCGAGAATTTCGCGCCGCAGCACCGGCATGAGCGGCTCCCCCGCCGCCCGGTCGGTCACCGCCCGGGTGAGGCGCTGTTCGAAGTCGTCGTCCCGCTCGAAAACCAGCGCTTCCTTCGAGGCGAAGTGGGAGAACAGCGTGGTCACCGCCACGTCGGCTTCGGCGGCCACATCGCGGATGCCGACCGCGTCGTACCCGCGCTCGAGGAAGAGCCGCAGTGCGGTATCGGCGATCTTCTCGCGGGTCGCGGCCTTCTTCCGCTCACGACGTCCGGTCGGCGCAGTCACCTCTGGATGCTATCAACTATGAAAAGCTAACAACTACAAAAAGCTAACCGTTAGTGTTATTGTCGGCCGCATGAAGAAGGTGAGCTTCGCCGAGTTCGGCGGCCCGGAAGTCCTGGACCTCGTAGGCGCCGAGGAGCCGCACGCGGGCCCCGGCCAGATCCGCATCGCCGTGCGTGCCGCGGGTGTGAACCCCGTCGACTGGCGGATTCGCGAAGGACAGTTCCAGCAGGCCCATCCACTCGAGTTGCCCGCCGGAGTCGGACAGGACGCGGCCGGCGTCGTGGACGAAATCGGCGAGGGTGTAACAGGTTTCGCGATCGGTGACGCCGTATTCGGCGAGGGTTCGAGCACCTACGCCGAGTTCGCGGTGCTGTCGGGATGGGCGCCCATGCCCGACGGGCTCGCGTTCGAGGAAGCGGCCGGCTATCCGTCCGTGGTGGAGACGGCATTGCGCATCATCGACCAGGTGGGCGCGCGGCCCGGGCATACACTGCTGGTCAGCGGCGCGTCCGGCGGAGTCGGATCGGCGGTGCTCCAGATCGCGCGCGAGCGCGGCATCACGGTGATCGGCACGGCCGGGGCCGCGAACCAGGACTACCTGCGCAGCCTCGGCGCCCTCGCCACCACCTACGGCGAGGGCTGGGTCGAGCGAGTGCGCCGACTCGGCCGCGTCGACGCGGCCCTCGACCTGGCCGGTTCGGGAGTCATCGCCGAACTCGTCGAGCTGACCGAAGATCCGCAGCGGGTGATCACCATCGCCGACCTCGGCGCACCGGAGTTCGGCGTCCGATTCTCCGGCGTAGCGGGAAGCATGCCGGACGCACTCGGTGCGGCCGCCGACCTCATCGCGCGAGGGAAGCTGCATATTCCGGTCGAGAAGACGTACACCCTCGCCGAAGCCGCCGCGGCACACGTCGACAGCCAGGCCGGACATACCCGCGGGCGACGAGTCATCGTCGTGTGACCATTCGAGAGTCGCAGCAGCTCGGGTGGTGGCGGGCGTATCGTGTCCCATCTGCGGGAACCGTTCCCCGACAACGCGATAGCCCTCGCGATACGGTTGGAGGCAAGGGAACCCATGACTTCCAGGCACGACGGCGACACCTGGGATCCGGCGACCAGCGTCGGCTCGACCGCCACCATGGCCGCCGCAGCGCGGGCAATCGCGACCCGCACGGATCCGGAACTCATCGACGACCCGTTCGCCGAACCACTCGTCCGGGCGGTCGGGATCGATCTCCTGACCCGGCTCGCGACCGGCGAGACACCTCCCGGCGACTTGGTCGAACAGGTCTGGATCGATATCGCCAAGATACGCACCAAGTTCTACGACGAGTTCTTCCTCGAGGCGACGAGGGCGGGCATCACGCAGGCCGTGATTCTGGCTTCGGGGTTGGACTCTCGTGCGTATCGCCTGCCGTGGCCGAGCGGGACCGTCGTCTACGAGGTCGACCAGCCGCAGGTCGTCGAATTCAAGACCCGCACCCTGGCCGAGCTGGGCGCCGCGCCCACCGCCGACCGTCGCGCGGTCGGGGTCGATCTGCGCGACGATTGGCCCGCCGCCCTGTGCACCGCCGGATTCGACCCGGCGCGGCCGACCGCGTGGAGCGCCGAAGGGCTGCTGGGCTATCTGCCACCCGAAGCACAGGATCAGCTGCTCGACAGCATCACCGGCCTCAGCGCACCCGGAAGCCGGATCGCCACGGAAAGCAGACCAAACCCGCGCCCGGGCGACGACGACACGACGAAACAAGGCCTGCACCGCATCTCGGACCGCTGGCGCGCCCACGATTTCGACACCGACATGACGACGCTGCGCTATTTCGGAGAACGCAACGAGGCAGCCCCCTACCTCACCGACCACGGCTGGACACTCACCGGAGCCACCATCCGAGACCAATTGGCAGCCAACAACCTTCACCCTCTGCGCGACGACGACATGCACATGGGCGACACCCTCTACGTCAGCGGCACGCTCGACCAGATCAGCAACTAGCACCGGCCGGGCCGGCGCCGAAGACGCTCTCGGTGGCGTTCGTCGCGGCGACTCACCCTGCGCCAACATCTGTTTTCGCTGGTGCAACAGGTCAACGACGACCACGACACGGTCACCGAGAACATCGGTTGATCTACTACGTGACCGAGACCGAGACCGTCATCATCGGTGTGGGCGGTCACCACGACGATTGACGACCCGAGCGTGACGACGAATTCTCGCCAGCAGACCGTCATATCGACCGCCAAGATCGTGAGCATGTCAGCGGATGTGATGGCCACCTTGCAAGCCTTCTACGCGGCCGAAGCGGCCTATCTCACCGAGGGCGCCGAGTTCGGGGAGATGGCTCGGCACCTGGCATCCGATGTGGTCATGTACCAAGCGGCGAGTCTGCCCTACGGCGGTGAATGGCACGGACACGACGGCTTCCGGAAGTTCATCGCCGCGATGGGCGACAGCTGGGACGGTTTGTGGTTCGACGAACAGCAGTTCCTCAGCGACGGCGACCGGGTGGTCGTCCACAGCCGTGGCCGGTTGCGGGCGCGCCGCACCGGTCGCGAACTGAAAACCTCACTGCTGCAATGGATCAGCTTCCGAGACGGGCTGATCACCGAGTTCCGGCCCTACTATCACGACACCTCGGCCGTTCTGGCCGTTCTGGACGAGCAGGGATAGGTACGGTTACCACGATTCGATCAGCGGGGCATCGTGGTCCTGCCGCCGCCACTCCTCGGTGAGGCGGCCGAGCCGGTGCCGGGCGGCGATGCCGCGCACACCCGCGATCTTGTCCTCGCGCACCTCCAGGATCAGCACACCCACGACGCGATCGTCGAGCGTGGCGAGCATGGCCGGGCAGCCATTGACCACCGCGGCATGGATGGCGGGCGAGCCACCGGCGAGTTTGCGCTTGGCCGGAGACGGTTTGAAGCCGGCCCGCACCGCGCCGGCGATCCGCTCCGGCGTCGCGTACCGGATGAGTTTCGCGGCCCATCCCAGGCCGGCGCCGTCGGAGACGCCGGTCGCGTCGGCGGTCAGCAACGCCACCAGCCGTTCGGTCCGGCCCGAGGAGGCGGCGGCGACGAACGCCTCGACGATGCGGCGCGCGGATGCCCGGTCGGTCTCGCTGGTCGTGCCGGCGGCGGCGATTCGGCGCCGTGCCCGGTGCAGATATTGCTGACTCGCCGATTCGGTGATGTCGAGGATGTCGGCCGTCTCGGCATGGCTGTACGAAAACGCTTCGCGCAGTACATAAACGGCGCGTTCGATCGGCGACAGGCGCTCCATGAGCATGAGCACCGCCAAGGTCACCGATTCGCGCTGCTCGACGGTCTCGGCCGGACCCAGCATCGGGTCGCCGTCGAGCAGCGGTTCGGGCATCCAGGCGCCGACCGCGCGTTCGCGCCGCGCCGCCGCCGACCGGAGGCGGTCGAGCGCCAGATTGGTGACGACCTTGGTCAGCCACGCCTCGGGTACCTCGACGAACTCCCGGTCGGCCGCCTGCCACCGCAGGAACGCGTCCTGCACCGTGTCCTCGGCGTCGGCGGCCGAGCCGAGCAGACGGTAGGCGAGCGAGGCCAGCCGATTCCGGCTGGCCTCGAAACGCGCCACGGTGGCGGTGTCCATGAGCACGACCCTATGCGGCGACCACGCGCGGTGAATGCTCGAGGGCGGCGGCCGCGCGGTACTTGTGACTCGGCTTTCCGAAGGTCGGGTGGCTCAGGGACCAGGCGGCGGTGTCGAGGATCGTCGACTTGACGCGTGCGGCCGTCCGTCCGCACAGGGCCCACGACTTCGCGTGCGCGTCGCCGCCGACCAGCTGGAAGATCCCGTCCTTGCGGCCGAGGCTGATGTGGTTGCCGACGTACGACAGCGAGGTCGTCGCGATCTTGCGCCCGGTGCGGTCTCCGATGATCGCCGCGGTCGCCTGCATAGCGGTGAATCCGGCCGACGCACAGGACATCGGCAACGGCTGGCCGTTCTCGCCGATGACGAAGACACTGTCACCGGCGACGTAGACATCCGGATGCGACACCGACCGCATCTGACGGTCGACCGTGATCTGACCGTTGGCGATCACCTCGAGGCCGCTCGCGGCGGCGATCGGGTGCACGGCGAAACCCGCGGCCCACACGGTCGCGTCCGAGGTGAAAACGGTGCCGTCGATGGCGACCGCGGCGTCCTTCTCGACGCGCCCGATCGTGGTGTGTTCGTGTACCGAGATATCGAATCGCTCGAACGCGCGCAGCAGGTGCCGGCGAGCCTTCGCGCCCAGCCAGCCGCCGAGCTCGCCGCTGGTGACGAGACCGACGCGAAGCCCCGGGCGGGATTCGGCGAATTCGGTGGCGGCCTCGATCGCCGTCAGGTTTCCGCCGACGACCAGCACCTTCCCGTCTCCGCCCAACTCGTCGAGGCGGGTCCGCAGGCGCAGCGCGGACGGCCGCGCGGCCACGTGGAAGGCATGTTCGTGGACGCCGGGAACACCCTGATCGGCGGCGGTGCTGCCGAGCGCGTACACGAGCGTGTCGTATCCGAGTCGGTCGATGGCGTCGCCGTCGGCGACCGTGACCGTCCGGTCCTCGACGTCGACCGCGGTTACTCGCGCCACTCGCAACCGGACGCCCGTACCCGCGAAGACCTCGTCCAGCGGTCGGTGGCGCAGCTCCTGCCCGGCAGCGAGCTGATGCAGCCGCAACCGCTCGACGAAATCGGGTTCGGCATTGACGACCGTGACCTCGAAATCATCCGGGTGCAGTTGGCGGGCCAGGTATCCGGCGGAGAAGGCTCCGGCATATCCGGCCCCGAGAACGACGATGCGGTGCTTCATGGTTCGCTCCTGTCTGGTTCGCGTGTTCCCTGAACGAGACAGGGCGCGAATTCCTGACAGGAACGAAGGTGATGTGGGTCACCGTCGAGGTTCGATCAGCCCTTGTTCGCCGGTTCCGTGAGCTCGGCAGGTCGTCCCCCGCGCTGCGCCCGGATGCTCGCCTGCCATTTCTCGAAGTCCGCGCGCATCACAGAGATCTGACGTTCGATCGCTTCCTGGGTGTCCGACCACCAGCTCTGCGCGGCATCCCGAAGTTCCCCCGCCGTCTTCTCGAACTCGTGCCCCTCGTGTTCGAGAGTCGTGGTCAGCTTTTCCCGCTGAGCCTGCAATGCGGCACGGCTCTTGTCCCGCGCCCCGGCGGAGGAGTCTTCGAACTGCTTCACCCGGACCGCGAGATCCATCAGTGATTCCGACAACGGTTTCATATTCATGCCCTCTCCAAGCGGTGCGATCCTCGGCTGGATCCCGGTTGTCGCTGTCCAGCGTTGCCGCTTCGCTCGGCCGGACCAAGGGCAGAACGTCCTCTGATGTCCCGCGCTGGAGATGCCCTTCGACCCGGGCCGGATCCTCGCGGAAGCGCAGGTGGGAATGCTCCGGCCGGCACCGGGTATGCGCGGGGCAAGAACAGTCGTCCGATGAGGAGTAGTCCGATGTCAGGAATCGCGACCCAACTGGGACACCGAATATCGGCCGCGGCACATTCGGCCTGGGCCCTGGTCCATCATCCCCGCCGGGAACCGAACACCGATCTCGCCGCCGAACACCACTCGACCACGAGCGACCCGACCGGCGGCCGCGGACAGGGCGAACCCGAGTCCCCCCGCGGGCTCGGTGGCATGGACTTCTAGCTGCTCTGTCCCGGCGGTGCTGTTCGACCGGTGCACTGCTTGCTGCCTGAACTAATCGTGCAAACCTCGTCGCTTTATGCGGTTTTCTCGCAATTTTGTGGAGGTTTGCACGGAAAGTTCAGGCATACACGGCCGAACCGCCGAACCGTGGGGGCTCTGCCGTCAGCGTCGCCAGAACAGATGGTGCGTCACGCCGCTGGGACTCGGCACCCGCTCCAGGTGAAAGCGGTCCGTGAGCTCGTCCGGGCTGGACCACAATCTTTCGCCGCCGCCGAGTTCGACCGGCGCGACGGCGATGTGCATCTGATCGATGAGATCCGCCTCGAGGAAATCGCGGATGACGGAGACGCCACCGCCGATACGCACATCCGCGCCGTCGGCAGCGTCGAAAGCCTTCTTCAGACCCTCCTTCGGCGATGCGTCGAGGAAATGAAATGTGGTGTCCCCCAGTGTGATAGAAGGCCGCGGATAGTGGGTGAGAACGAATACCGGCGTACGAAACGGCGGTTCATCACCCCACCACCCCTGCCAGTCGTAGTTCTCCCACGGCCCGCGCTGCGGACCGAACTTGTTGCGCCCCATGATCTCCGCGCCGATGTTGTTGCGATAGTCACGAGTGAAGTAGTCATCGAGACCGTAAGTTCCACCGGGCTCGGTACGGGTGGGCCAGTGCGCCGTGGGGCCACACCACGCGAACAGCGCGCTCGGATCGGCATGCCCGAACGGCCGTTCCAGACTCTGCCCTTCCCCGGCCCCGTAGCCGTCGCTGGAGAGATTGAAGTTCTGGACCCGAACCAACTGTGACATCGAAACCCTTTCCGATTGCAATGCGCAACCAGTCGAAGGTACCGATACTGCTCTCGTTTTGCAATCAGTTGTCTGTGAAACGGACAGCAATCCGTAAGCAAATCCGCCCAGGAGCCATCCTCTCCTTCCGAAGAACGGTTTCCACCTGACGCGCAAATTGTCTAGGGCGAGCGAAAAGCCTTGGCATTTGATGGCTTCCTGCGCTTGCCGGTTGGCGCCCGACCGAGTGGCGCGAAATCAGTCACGCTTCTGGCAGCGCGACCAACCCTGCTCGCAGACCGTCTCCGCAACCTCGAAGCAGAGGCCGCGAGCGCGCGACGACCGACCGGTGAAGGCAGCATGGCCAAGCACACCCTTCGCCCGTGGGATTCGAAACTCGATACCACCGTCCGCCGACCCACCTAGATCCATGGCATCGCCGCTGGCGCCCTCAATGTCGACGATGCCCGCAGTGTCGGACTGATCGAGATCGACGGCGACGAGTCCATGGTCCGCACCGCCTTGGCCGTCCGACGAGGCACTTCGTCGGGCCCGCGGTGGCAACAGCCTAATGAAGTTTCCGACCCCGCCGTACAATGCGCCGATGGCACGCGCCGAACGACGTCCGACTGCCGGCGAAGCGCGGTCGGCCAGCCCGGTGCCGGGGAAACCGAGTCCCAGCCGAAACCGCATGGAGCCCATGCAGACCCTCTACCAGCGGTACACACGCAGCCTTACCTCTGACAGACGCTCGCGGCCCATACGTTTGAAGCGGAACCCGGTTCGGTTGTGTAGAAAAAGAACAGCCGAATGGGAGTATCGACTACACTCGTTCAGTATCAGCACAGTACGGCTTCGAATCCATTCACGACATTCTCTATGGATTCGATGCCACTCCGCGCATCATCCGAGCTTAACGGCAACAGAAGCTTTAGATCAGCGGGATCGACATCACATCGGTGCACGATCATGTTCCGGCGCCGCACAACGACACTAAGTGCGCGTTTGGTAGATTCTGCCGCATTACCAAAAGCAGCGGACCATATCCTATTGACACCAACCATTGCAAACGCTTTCGCAATATCGTCTGGCTTTTGGAATGTCTCAGTGTTCAGACGTTCGTTGATCAATAACCGCGACCGCATTTCGAGCTCAGTGGCGTTGCCAGCTGAGATCAGTTCCGAGATAGCACCGAAATGCAGACCTACACGGGTGGCACTACCAGCCGGGCGCGTCCCTAGCAGTATTCTCACAGCGAGGTCAAGGACTATATCGTGGACATAGGAATCTAAAGCCGCTACGCCCTGGACTATAGCCGCTCGATACATGTCCGCAGCATCTACTCGTCCTACCGTCAGCCCAGAGAGCGCTTCTCCTAAACCTATCAGTTCCTTAGCGCGTTGCGAATTGGATACGAACTGATCGAATCGCAGGGTTGGCATCTGTCACTCTTCAGACATCGTCAAGAGTTCAATTCTGTCAGCGAGCTGCGTGAAAGTATTCTTGTAGTTCTCAATGTTTGCTTGCTGATTGCCCCACAACTTGCCAGCTCTTCCAATATCTTCCTGAGTTAGAGCGAAGACGGGCTTCCGCTCTTGCTGCGAGTGCGCGATCAAAGTGTTGAAATCAGGAATTTCTGCCAGTACATAATGACTGTCGAGCCCTGCCTCGGCGTACTTCTCATCCTGAAAAATCGAACCCGAGCGCGCAAGCGCTGGAACGAAGGTTGAGGATATGGCTTCATTCAATTTATCGAAGTACTTTTGAAACGCTATCGTCGGCTTGCCACTCTTCAAGCGGAACCGCTGAACGAGCACGCCAAGGAACTTGAGGTCAGGAGCTGGAAACGGATAGTCCGCGTCCGCTAGAACTTCAAGAGCCGATGCACGATGCGCCCAACTGATCCACCGGGGTATCACGCGTGCAAGCGAATCAATTGCCATAACAGAGAATACGTCGGGGCTACACGGTACGAGAAAGAAGTCCGACGTTGCAACTAGATTCTGATTTACCGCCCCAAGGCCTGGACTGAGATCAATTAGAACATAATCTGCGTTATACCGATCAGCCGTAATTGCGAATAGGTGATGGAAGCTGCCCGGCAAATTTCTTAAACCCTGAAGCGACTCGGAGAGCTGCTGGGAAATTCCAAGAGACGTCTCATCTTCGGCTAATGCAACGTGACCCGGAACCAAGTACAGTCCAGGGCAACCCGAAACTTCCATACAATCGACAGGCGTTAGCGGGACCGGTCGCGATTTGAACGCGGGCTCCAACGCATCCTTGATATTTCGTCCAGGATTGGTTCGATAGAAATCATCCAACGCATCTTCACCGCTGAGATCTAGCACCATGCCGGTAAGGTTGCATTGCGGGTCCGCGTCGACCAGGATGACCTTTTTGCCACGCGACGCAAGCATCCAGCCCAAATTAAAACATGTTGTCGTCTTACTTACGCCGCCCTTGTTGTTAAACAAGGAGATCGTCTTGGCCACGCGCCCTCCCGGCAAGTCGCTTCTACCGCATGGTTTATCTCATCTTTGAAGAACATCAGATAGGATACACCACAACGTCGAATATCGACCGGAATTGCGTATTTACGGCGCACGTTGCTCGATGGGCTATGCTTCTTGGTTGAATTCAACCTGGCCCGCGCATTGAGGCGGAACTCGACCACCACGCCATGGAAGATCTGCACATCAAAACGGCCTGTTCGCCCCTCGACCGGCGTTCCGGAATCGAATAATCGTTGGGCCACACACAAGGTCCCAACGCCGGCGGACCCGCCCCCAGCGCTCTGCGCGGCTGGCTCCAGCGAGCTCGAGTGTGCTCTCATGTCGCAGGTGGGCGCGGAGACCGATTCCCGCGAGAATGTGGCGAATATGGCTCACCGCGGACACGACGATGCCTTAAGGCGAGGCTTAGCAGGTGCCGTTCTGCGCTAGATAGTGGATGACGACCGCCCCCGGTGGCGTAGTTGCCGCAGCGTCAGCGAACTCGGCCTCGTAAACCACGCAGTACGGCACATCCCTTGCGTCGCTGCCACCTGAAGCTGAAGAAGACCAGGCATGAGCTTGACCAGCGGGAGATGGTTGGTCACACGTAGTAGCCGCGGAAGTGGTCGGGGGCGCGGGATACAGGACCATCAGTTTGTATGATCCCACCCCACTCCGCTCAGCGAGCGACCGCAACAACCCGCGGAGTGCACGATCAACGCGAGGTGGACACTAGATGCGCCAAGATCAAATGCATGGCGGATGAGCCGATCATCGGACCGTTGACCCAGCCCAGCCGGTGACATGACAATTCGCCGCCAAGAACGCCCTCATCAGCCCGCATAGCGCGCTGGACGAACCGGCCACGCCGTCGGTCAAGACACAGCTGAGTCTGTGCACGTGGCGGGTTACATCAGGTCACTTGTTCTTCGACAGTGAGGCTTCTCCGCCTCGGAAACGCAGACGGTCCCGCCCAACCTGCCGCTTCACGCATCTGACCCTAGTCAAACTCAAGTGCGAGCTCAAACCAATGGCAGTCAGAATTCCTCACCGGGCTAGAACGCTTGGACCGTTCTTCGAAAGGCGATGCCGGGTCGGCCCGAGATCGGTGGCTCCGCCGCGTCCGTCGCGCCGTACGCGCATCGACCACCGCGACAACCAGCCGACCTTTGACGCTCAATGAACCGGCAACGGGAACGACTTTTCCGGCCGATAGCCAGGACCTGGCGCAATGGTCGGCCGAGCGCGTCCCGGTGCGGGCCGTCCTGCCTCAGATCGTGCCGTCCCGCACCGGATAGTCGATGACAACGACACCGCCGGTGGCGTAGTTGACGACGTCGGCGGCCGCCCGCCGGCCGTACTCCGACGCCCGCATCGCGGCCAGGGCGGTGGCGTCGGCGAAGTCGGCTTCGAAGACCGCGAAATACGG
>NZ_BAFW01000136.1 GCF_000308535.1 Nocardia cerradoensis NBRC 101014
ACTTTCGAGGAATTGCTCGGCGACGCCGCGGCGGCACCGGTGGACGGCTGGGGTTTCGAGTGGCTGAACGGGCGGGCCACCGAACAGCGGCCGTCGTGGGGCTATCAGCGATCGATGAGCGCGCGTCTGGCGACCGCGACGGCGGCACTCGACCTCGAGACCGGCGGTGGCGAGGTGCTCGCCGAGGCCGACACGTTCCCGCCGACGATGGCGGCGACCGAATCGTGGGCGCCGAACGCCGCCGCGGCGACCGCGCGCTTGCATCCGCGCGGGGCCGTGGTGGTCGCCACCACCGCCGACGCACCGCTCCCGTTCGCCGACGCCGCCTTCGATCTGGTGACCAGCCGGCATCCGGTCGTGGTCCGGTGGGTCGAGATTGCCCGAGTGTTGCGGCCCGGCGGCACCTACTTCGCGCAGCACGTGGGACCCGCGAGCGTGTTCGAACTGATCGAATATTTCCTCGGACCTCAACCCGAGGCCCGGCGCCGCCGCCACCACGACGACGAAGCCGCCGCAGCGCGCGCCGCGGGGCTGCGGATCGTCGATCTGCGCCACGAACGGCTGCGGATGGAATTCCTCGATATCGGAGCGGTCGTATACCTCTTGCGCAAGGTGATCTGGCTCGTCCCCGGATTCACCGTCGAGCGCTATCGCGACCGGCTGCGCGAACTCGACGACCGGATCCGGCGGGAGGGGCCGTTCGTCGCTCACTCCTCCCGCACGCTGTTCGACGCCGTCAAGATCTGACCCGGCGGGCAGCTGTCGCCTCCACCGGCGCCGCTTCCACCAGTTAGCTGTAAATGTGCTGCGGTCGATTCGAGAAGGTGCGGCATTCCACGCGGCAACGCGCTCGCACTCGCCGTCGCCAGCGGGTGTTCGCTTCACCGGGGAGCGGACACGATGCGGCGATGCAGATGACCTCACTACCCCTCCCGGGGCGACGCCGCCGTTCGCAAGATCAACGGAAAACCGGTCTTCACGTCGAGAATTACCCGGCAGGTCCCAGCAAACCGCACCGGACGAACGCAGGCGTCAACCCCCGGACAGGGGTTTGCCCGCTTTCACGATCGGGAAATACCTTCTGAGTTTGCTAGGTATTCGCGGGTCTGTCCGCGAGAGGTACAGCGGCGGAACCGATCGGCGGACGCACACCACGTCGGCGGTGGTTCCGGATTGCGGACGACGCGAGGAGGACTGCCATGACTTTTCTGGCACTCGGCTTTCTGCGCACGGAGGTCTCACGCCTGCACCAGGAGTGGGACGCGGCGCAAATCCGTTGTCTGGCAAGACGTCTGGGCTACACGCTCTCGGAAACGGTCGCCTTCGGCGATCGCACCGACAACCCGGTGCAATTCCTGATCGGCGCGGCGATCACCCACGATGCCGAGGCGGTGATCGTGCCGAGCATCGAACACTTCCCCGGCGGCATCGTGCCCGCCGAACTCATCGAGGTCACCGATGTGATCACCGTGCGGCCGGAACGCACCTACGCGCGCTGGCCCCTCGGTGAGCCACCCGGCACGGGCGCGAACTGATCCGTCACGACCGCTTGCGCCGCACCAGCCAGACCGCGGCGAGCGCTCCCGCCGCGGTGACGCCGATCGCCGGCAGCGGAATCTGCTTGACCACCTGCGCGGCGCGGTCCGCATTGTCCTGGGCGGATCGGGCACCTCGGTGCAGCCGCTCGCGGGTGCGACCGGGCACGTCGAGCTTGTCGCTGAGCGCCTGCACGGTGCGGCCCAGTTCCTCGCGTGTCAGGTCGCGGTCGTACCGCAATGCTTCCGGATCGGAAGGGATGTTCATCGCTGTGCCCTCTCCTTGATGACGGCCACGTCTTCCCGGACGTTCGCGGCGGCCTGCTCGGGTATCGGCGGACTCCCCTTGCGGATGCTCGTCCGCCCGAGGAGACCGAGGACGCCGGCGGCCACGGCCAGCGCCGCGGCCACGATCAACGCGGAAGCCCATACGGGCAGCACCAGTGCCAAGGCCGTGATCGCGGCCGCGACCAAGGCGCCGAGAACGGCCAGCCCCAGCACGGCGGCGGCGCCGAGCATCCCCGCACCGGCTCCCAGCCGCTTGGCCTTGCCCTGCGCCTCGACGACCGCCAGTTTCGCCTCTTCGCGAACCAGCCGGCTCAATTGCTCCGTGGTCGTGCCGACCAATTCGGCCACCGACGCCGTCTCCGGCGCTCGGCCGTTCTCGATATGCGACATCTGACCAACCACTCCTCCGGGCACCGATCGAATCGGGCGAACTCGCTCCGCCCGCGAGCGAACCGCCTCTCCGGTTGTAGTTCGCGATACCCGCGAAATCCGTGGCGACACCTCCTCCGGTGCGCGCGGGCGACGGATCGCGCGTGCGGCGGGCGGTTAACCTCTTGCGCCGGAAAGTGATTGCCCGGCCGGAGAGAGCCACGAGTACCCAGCAGGTAGATTGACAACCGTGACCAATACTTCCGGAGACGCGTATCCCCTCGCCGACGCGATGACCACCTCGGTCAGCGTGCACGACGATGCGACCGTGCTCACGGTGGCCGGCGAGGTCGACCTGGCGACCGCTCCCGCACTGGAGAGTGCGATCGAGGCGACCCTCGGCGGTAAACCCGCGGCACTGATCATCGACCTGTTGCAGGTGAGTTTCCTGGCCTCGGCCGGAATGGCCGCCCTGGTGGCCGCCCATCAGCGGGCCGGCTCGGCGACGCGCATCGTCCTGGTCGCCGAGGGCCCGGCCACCAGCAGACAGCTCAAGCTGACCAATCTCGATCAGGTATTCGCCCTGCATCCCACCCTCGACGCCGCGCTCGCGGCGCTGCACCAGGGCTGAACGCAGACGGCCGGCAGTCCGGGAGCGGGCTGCCGGCCGGACCGATCAGACCAGCTCGCGCAGCTGTTCGATCAGCTTCACCCGTTCCCCCGCGGTCGCGGCCAGCGGCACCACGTTCAGCACCGTGACACCGGCCTCCCGGAACGCCGCCACCCGCTCCTTGACGAAGCCCGCCGAACCGATCAGCGAGATGTCACGCACCAGCTCGTCGGGTACGACCTTGGCGGCCTCGTCCTTCTTACCGGCCAGATACAGCTCCTGGATGCGGTCGGCCTCGGCGCCGTACCCGTACTGCGTGGCCAGCGAGTGGTAGAAGTTCTTGTTCTTGGCGCCCATACCGCCGATGTAGAGCGCCAGATGCGGTTTGACGAACTCCCGCAGCGGCTCCACGTTGTCGCCGATCGCCAGCGCCGGTCCGGCGTAGATGTCGAGGGCGCCGAGTTCCGGATCGCGTTTCGCGGTGCCGGCGGCCAGCGCCTCACCCCACACGTCGCGGGCCTTCTCCGGCAGGAAGAAGATCGGCTGCCAGCCTTCGGCCAGTTCCGCGGCCAACTGCACGTTCTTCGGGCCCAGCGCGGCCAGCAGCACCGGGATGCGGTCACGCACCGGGTGGTTGATCAGCTTCAGCGGTTTACCCAGGCCGGTGCCGCGTTCGGCGGGCAGCGGGATCGTGTAGTACTTGCCCTGGTATTCCAGGCGTTCGCGCCGCCACACCTTGCGGCAGATCTCCACGACCTCGCGGGTGCGGCCGATCGGCGCGTCGTAGGGCACGCCATGGAACCCCTCGATGACCTGCGGGCCCGAGGCGCCCAGGCCGAGGACGTAGCGGCCGTCGGAGACGTAGTCGAGACCCGCCGCGGTCATCGCGGTCAGCGTGGGCGTGCGGGTGTAGAGCTGCAGAATGCCCGAGGCCAGCTGCACCCGCTCGGTCTTGGCCGCCAGATAGCCCAGTCCGCTCACCGCGTCGTAGGAGTAGGCCTCGGGCACGAAGACGATGTCCAGGCCGGCTTGTTCCAGGTCGGCGACCTCGGCCGCGACCTCCTTGAAACCCCCCGCATAGTTGATGCCCAACCCGATCCGCATCTTATGCAACTCCGTTCATATGCAACCAGTTGCAGTGACGTTATCGCACTGCACCACCCGTCACAAACCGCGATCCGCGATCGCGGCCGGGGTGGCCTCGGGTTCCATCCTGCACACCGCCCGCATGCCGTCCGCGACAGGGCGGTGCGGCCCGCTCGATGACCGGTCGCGCGGCCCGGTACGGTTATCGGCGTACCGCACGCCGATTCCTCGAAACGGGAGGCCCCGCAGCATGTCTCAGGACACCGCATCGTCGCCGGACACCACGACGTTCGGAGAGTCGACGATCGGCCGCTACCTGGACGATCTCGCCGCCAAGATCCCCGCCCCCGGCGGCGGTGCGGTCGCGGCCCTGCATGCCGCCCAGGGAGCCGCCCTGGTGGCGATGGTGGCCCGCTACACCACCCGCGCCAAGGATGCCGACAACCGTCCGGCGATCGATCGGATCATCGCCGCGGCCGACGCCGCTCGCGAGCGCGCACTGGCCCTGGCCGACGCCGATGCCACCGCTTTCACCGCGGTCGGGGCGGCCTACAAACTGCCCAAGGACACCGACGAGCAGATCGCGGCGCGCAAGGAGGCCATCGCCTCGGCACTACTGCAGGCCGCGCGCGTGCCGGCCGCGGTCGTCGCCGAAGCCGACGAGGTGCTCTCGCTGGCCGCGGATCTGCTGCCGATCGGCAATCCGAACGTGGTCACCGACATCGGCGCCGCCGCCGATGCCGCCCGCGCCGCCGCCGCCAGTTCACAGTTGAATATCGCCATCAACGTCGGCTCGCTCGGCGACCACGAGGCCGAGGAGTTCGCGCCCGCGCTGCAGCGCATCGAGGAGATCTTCGCCCGCGCGGACGCGCTGCACACGGACGTCCTCGCTGCCGTCGTGGGCTGATCGCGTTACCACACCCCTCGGCTAAACCTCGTTTGCCACACCGTAACTGTCGTTACGAAGCGAAAACTATTCCGGCGACCATGATCATCCGGAACTAGGATCGAGGTCCTGATACGCAAACCACCTGAGGGGGTGGAGCCATGAGGAACATGATGCGTCATGTGTTCCTGGCGACAGTCATCGCAGTACTGGCCGCAGTCACCACGGGCACCGCGGCAGCGGTGCTGGCCACACCACAGCCCACATCCGTGGCCTCGATTTCACCGGGCACCGGCGCCGTCGTCGGAATCGCCCATCCGATCACCGTCCGATTCACCGCACCCGTCGCCGATCGCGCCCGCGCCGAACGATCCGTGCACGTCGGCGCCCAGGCCGGAACGTTCTCCTGGACCAACGACAGGGAACTGGTCTGGAACTCCACCGGATACCTGCCGGCCGATGCGCGATTCACCGTGACCGCGGGCAACGCCCGGTCCGAATTCCGGACCGACGGCGGGACCAGCGCCGATGCCGACATGTCGGCGCACACGTTCACCGTGTTCGTTCCCGGCCAGGCGCCGCGGGTCATGCCCGCCTCGATGGGTAAGCCCGGGCGCGAGACCCCGGTCGGCACCTTCCCCGTGATGGAGAAGGACCGCACCATCATCTTCGACTCGCGCACCATCGGCATTCCGCTCGACGACCCGGAGGGCTACTACCTGACCGGCGAATTCGCCGAACGGCTCACCTCGGGCGGCGTCTTCGTGCACTCGGCGCCGTGGTCGGTCGGCCAGCAGGGTAACTCCAATGTCAGCCACGGCTGCATCAACCTGGCGCCCGCCGACGCCGAGTGGTACTACGACAACGTGAGTGTGGGCGATCCGGTGACCACCCACTGGTGATCAGCGCGTCGCTTCGGCCGCCTCCACCACGTGCCGCATCAGCAGCGCGGTGGTGACCGGTCCGACACCGCCGGGCACCGGACTCAGTGCCGCTGCCCGGCCTTCCACCGAGGCGGCGTCGACATCGCCGACGATGCCGCCGTCGGGGCCCTCGTTGGTCCCCACGTCGATGACCACCGCGCCCTCGCGCACGTGATCACCACCGATCAGTCCGGCCCGCCCGGCCGCCGCGACCACGATATCGGCGGCCGAGGTGACCGCCGGCAGGTCGGTGGTCCGCGAATGGCACACCGTCACCGTCGCATTCTCGGCCAGCAGCAGCTGTGCCAAAGGTTTGCCGACCACGTTCGACCGGCCGACGACCGCGACATGCCGGCCCGACAGCGCGATGTCGTGATGCTTGGCCAGCTCCACCACCGCTTGTGAGGTGGCCGGCGGGAATACCGGCAGTCCCGCGGCGAGCAGTCCCAGCGACAGCGGGCTGACACCGTCGACGTCCTTGGCCGCGGCGATGGCCGAGCTGACATCGTTGAGTTCCACACCGGCGGGCAGCGGAGTCTGCAACATCACCGCGTGCACCGCCGGATCCTCACTGAGCTTCGCCAGCGCGTCGCGGATCTCCGCAGCACTCGCCTGCGCACCGAGATCGATTGTCTCACAATCGATTCCGAGGCGTCCGGCCGCGCGCTGCAACGAGTTGACGTACCACCCGCTGGCCGGATCGTCGTTGGCCACCACCAGCACCAGGCGGGGGGCGGCCCCGGCTTCGGCCAGTGCGGCGGCGCGGTTCTTGGTCTCGGCATTGAGGTCGGCGGCGAGTTGTTTGCCGGTCAGCGATAGGGTGTCCACCCGGCAACCCTATCGGGCCGCACACCAGCGCCGACGGCCGCCGCCACCCCCGCGAATGCCGACTCGAGCGGGGGCAAATCCGGGGCCCTCACCGATTCGGGTCGTATGGTGGGCACGGCTGTGCCCACGCCCCACCCACCCACGCGGGATCCCGCTCGCCCGGAAAGGTGACAACTGCAGTGAACATCGCCAGACGTATAAAACATCTTCTCGTCGCGGCCTCGGCGGCCGCGCTGCTGGCCGGACCGCTCACCACGACGGCCACGGCCGCCGACGGACCCGCGCCGCTGTACAACTCCGCGCAGGAGAACTTCGTCAACGGCAACGACGCGGCAGGTCTCGCCGATCTGCGCTCGCTGCTGGACAACACCCCCGACGACGCGCAGGCGCTGGCCCTGCAGGGCATCTGGTCGGACTACACCGGCGATCTGATCACGCGCGAGGCCGCGTTCAACCGGCTGGCGGCCATCGACCCCGGCATGGCCCAGGGGGCCCGCAATCTCATCGGCGCCATCGGCGCGGCCGTGGGCACCCTCCCCAATCCGCTGCCGGCGCTGGTCGGCCCGCAGACCGGCATCGTGGTGCTCGGTTACGGGCTGCTGCCCGACGGCAGTCTGCGCCCCGAACTGGTCAACCGGCTCACCGCCGCGTGGTTGCAGGCGATCGCGGCGCCGACGTCGCCGATCGTGGTGACCGGCGGCAACCCGCAGAACGGCGTGCCGGAGGCGGCCGCGATGGCGGGCTGGTTGATCGGCCACGGCATTCCGGCCTCCCGCGTGCTGGTCGAGGACCGCGCCAATTCGACCGTGCAGAACGCCCTGTTCAGCACCCAGATGCTGCGAGACGCCGGCGCGACCAGTGCGGTCGTGGTGACTTCACCGAATCACATCCGCCGCGCGGTGGCCGATTTCATCGTCGCCGGCACCCGCGTGGTCGGGGCGATGACCTCGCTCGACCAGCTGGTGTCGCAGCTGCCGCCGCCGAGCAAGACCGCTCAGCGCGGCATCTATCTCGACGCGACCCGCACCTTCCTGCTGCCGTCGTCCCGCTAGCGCAGGTCCCGCAGGGAAAATCGTGGTTGACGCCGTGCCGACAATGATGGGGTGATCGACCCCGAATCCGAAGAATCCGGCACCGACGCGATCGTGGCGGATCTGCGCCGCGCCGGATGCGTCTTCGCCGAGGAGGAAGCGGCCTTGCTCCGGCAGGCCGCCTCCTCATCCGGCGAGCTCGCCGCACTCGTCGCCCGCCGCATCGACGGCATACCGCTCGAATATCTGGTGGGCTGGGCCGACTTTCGCGGCGTCCGGGTGGCGCTCGACCCCGGCGTCTTCGTGCCGCGCCAACGCACCGCATTCCTCATCGACGAGGCGCTCGAACGCACCGCGGCCCGGCCGGGAGATCGGCGCACCGTGGTCGACATGTGTTGTGGCTCCGGCGCATTGGGCCTGGCGGCGACGACCGCACTGCGCACCGGTGGAGTGGACGTCGAACTGGTCGCCGCCGATATCGACACCGTCGCGGTGGCGTGTGCGCGGCGCAATCTGGAACCACTGGGCGCCCAGGTGTTCCAGGGCGACCTGTTCGCCGCCCTGCCCGGCGAACTGGTCGGACGCGTGGATCTGCTGCTGGCCAACACCCCGTATGTGCCGACGGCGATGATCGCCCGGATGCCCCCGGAAGCCCGCGACCACGAACCCCGCACCGCCCTCGACGGTGGCGAGGACGGACTCGACGTGCTGCGCCGCGTCGCCGATGCCGCCGGGCGGTGGCTGACGGTCGGCGGCTGGATGCTGGTCGAGATCGGCACCGCCCAGATGGACACCGCGACCGCGATCGTCGCGGCAGCGGGGCTGCGGCCCGCGATCGCGGAATCGTCCGACTACGGCGCGACCGTGGTGTGCGGAACCAGAACACACGCCGGCTGAGCGGCGGGAGCTAGTTGCCGATGCCGCGGCGGAGATCGTCGGCCGTGCGCAACCGCGCCCGCACCCCCGCCAGATCCGCCTCGAGCGCACCGAGATCCGGTCGGGTTGCCGCCGTCGCATACTCGGCGACACCGGCCTCGACCGCCGCGACCGCACGTTCGGCCTGTGCCCGCTGCGCGGTCCGCGCGTCGGGATGCAGCATCGAGATCGCGACCAGGTGATCGTCGAGAGCCAGTGCCGACTGCTCCAGATCGGCCCGGAGGGTGACCGTTGCCGCCGTGTCGTACGCGGTCACCGCGCGCAACGCCGTCATCGCATCGCGCAGGCGGCGATGCAGGCGGGCCTCGGGGTCGTGCGACCGCGCCCATGCGGCCGGGGCACGGGTGACCGTGCCCGGTACCACCTGGTTCTCGGCGGCGATACGGCGCCGCTGATGCGCCAGGGCCACCGCGCCGACCGCGACCGCCCCGCCCACGATCACCAGGAGGGCAAGCACGAGCAGTAGTAGCACGAGCATGTCAGCTCCCGTGATGGACGACGGTGGTGTGGCCGGTGCTGTGATGATGGGTTCCGCCGCCGTGCCACATCGAGAAGGCGACGACCGCGCCGATGATCAGCAGCGTGACGACCGTGACGAAGGCGGCGAGTTTGACCTTGCTCCACGGTCGTTGCCCGACGACCTCACCGGTCAGGCCGTTGATGTAGACCCGGAACGGGGTGTTCGCGTAGACCACGGTCAGCAGCCAGATCGGCAGCAGAATGTGCTTGTACGCCAGCGAATTCCAGCTCGACCGCAGATCGTGCACGCGCTGGCGGTCGCCGCCGATGTCCGCGCGCACGGTCTGCTCGATGACCTTCTCCATCCGGGTGCGCGCGACCGGGAACATCTGCTCGGCGTCGCGATCGTAGGTGCGGGCCAGATGCCCGGCGACATACTCCGGCGAATAGCCGGTGGCGTCTGCGACCGGCCAGGGCTCGAGTTCGGCCACGCGCGCGCTGTCGTCGATGTCGTTGGCGAGGATCGGCAGATCGTCGAACCGGTTGCCGACCTCCCCCATCGCCGGATACCAGCGAATTTCGGTGCGGCTCTTCAGCTCTCCGTCGTCCCAGTACCGTTCGGTGTACTCCTCGCCCCGTTCACCGCGATACCACGTGTGCACGTCGGCGTCGTAGGTGAAATAGGCGTGGTAGACGCTGGCCAGCGAACCGAGCCGCTTGTACTTCTTGAACGCGGTCGGCGCGAACCACCGCCCGGAGACCCACTTCTCGACCCGTTCGCGCGCGGTCTTCTCGTCGATGCGGAACGGGACGACACCGTCCACCGGCAACCGGGCGGGAGCATTGTGCACGTCGTCGCGCTGGATCGGCGTCGCACAGTAGGGGCAGCGGGTCGCGGTCAGACTGCCGACGAATGTGGTTGTGCCACCGCAATTCTGGCACTTCACCTCACGTTCCCCGGTGACCTCCGGCCCCGCGGTCACGGCCTGCAGCGCACGCAACTCCCCCATCGCCTGCCGCAGATCCCGCGCGACGACCGGCGCCGGCGGCGCCGACAGCGGCGAGTAGTTTCCGCAACTGGGACACCGCAACCGCTGCGAGGCGATATCGAACACCAGCTGGCCGCCACAGGCCGCACAGGGGTAGGTACGCGTCAGTTCGGTCCGGTGCAACATCGCCGGATCTGCGGAATTCTGCGGCGCCATCGGAGGTGGCGACCCCTCCTCGAAGCCGCCGGATAGGTCGTTCCCGCGACCGAGCGGCGTCATGCCTGGCTGCGGGCCACCCGGCCGCGCGGCAGGCGGCGGACCGAGTGCCGTTGCGCCAGGCGTCGAGCCGAGTGGTGGCGTGGCAGGCGGCGCGCCGAACGGCGTCGTGGCCGCCGGCGGTGGCGGCGTCGTGCCGTCCCGCATGCGGTAACCACCGCCCGGCACGGGTGACGGGGGCATACCCCCCGGTTCGCGATTGCCACCTGGCGCAGGTGGGCGCAGCGGAGGCATCCCCGCCGCCTCGCGATAACCATCGGGCGCAGGTGGCGGCATCGGAGACCGGGGCATGCTCGCCGGCTCGTGATAGCCGCCCAGCGCAGGTGGGCGCCACGGAGGCACTCCTTCGGCGTCGCGATAACCATCGAGCGCGGGCGGCCGCAGCGGAGGCGGCGTCATACCCTCGGGTTCGCCATGGCTGCCCGGGGGCGGTGGCGGCACCGGAGACGGGTTCGGTTGTGGGCGTGGGTTGTTCATCGGTCCCCCGGTTCGGCTGGTGTGCGGCTAGCCGGCGGGAGGCGGCGGGGGCGGGGTGCCGGGCAGCGGCGGCGGACCGCCGAACAACGACTGCAGCGCGGGGACGGTCGAGGCGGCGGCCCACGCGGACATGCCGGTGGTCCAGACGTTGGTCTGCGGGGTGAGGCGTCCGGCGGCGACGAACTGGCGCAGCTGATCCACCGGGAACGGACCCGCGGCCTGCCCGTCGAGGTCGATGTGGAACTGCTGCTGCACCGGAAGCGGCGGCGGCTGCTGCCCGTAACCCGGCTGGGCATACCCGGGGGCGGGCTGGGCGAACGAGCCCTGCATCGCGCCTGCCATCTGCCCGCCCAGGGCCACGCCCATCCCGGCCTGCATCGCCGCGCCCATCGCGCCGCCGCCGGGATTCTGTGCGGCCGCGAGCATCGCGTCGGCCGCCTGCACCTGCTGGTATCGGTTCGGATCGCGGACGTTGTCGGCGAATCCGCCGGCCTCGACGCCACGGGCCACACCGCGCGTCATCGCCTGCTGGATCTCCTCCGGCAGCGAGATGGTCATGGTGACCGCGTCGACGCCGAGTCCGAACGAGGCCACCCGCTGCGCCACGAATTCGCGTAGCTTGTCGGACAATTCGACCTGGCGGCCCTGCAGATCGATCGCGCCGAGACCGGTGGCGAGCACCATATCCGAGAAGGCCAGCGCGACGGTGCGCCGCAGCAGATCGGTGATCTGCTCCATGTCGACGACGCTCTCGGTGCCGATCACCTGGCGCAGGAAGACGGCCGGGTCGACCACCTTGACGATGGTGGTGCCGTTGGCGCGCACCTGCACCATGCGGAAGTCGGGATCGCGCACCGTCACCGGTTGTGGTGTGCCCCAGCGGAAATCGGTGACCGGCCGGGTGTTGACGAAATACACCTCCGACCGGAACGGGCTGTTGAACCCGTGCTTCCACCCCTGCAGGGTGGACATGATCGGCATGTTCTCCGTGGTCAGCGCGTAATGGCCGGGCTCGTAGCGGTCGGCCAGCTGCCCCCGGTAGACGAAGACGGCCTGCTGGCCCTCGCGCACGATCAGTTCGGCGCCGTTCTTGATCTCGTTGTCGTAGCGCGGGAATCGCCACGCCAGCGTGGAATTCGTATCGTCGAGCCATTCGATGATGTCGACGAATTCACCGCGGATCTTGTCCATCAGGCCCATGCGTACTTCCGTCCTCCCTCGGCGCATTCCGCCGCGCCGAGTATGGCACAAACGGATTCGCCGCGGCCGCTAGCATGAGGCCTTGTGGAGCAGCGATACGTGCGCAGGTCGGGACGGGTGATCCTCGCCGACGCCGAGGACCGGATTCTGCTCATCGCCTATCGCGGCACGCTGGATCCGCTGTACTGGATCACCCCCGGCGGCGGCATCGATGCGGCCGAGTCGCCGGCGGAGGCCGCGGCGCGGGAATTGGGCGAGGAGACCGGATTACGGGTCACCGCAGCCGATCTCGGACCGCAGGTCGCGGTGGCGGCCGGGCATCTCGAGATTCCCGGATGGCTGTCGGGGCTGTTCCGCGAGGACTATTTCTTCTACCGGCTGCCCACCGCCGGCGCCGACCTGGACACGAGCGGCCTGCTGACCTACGAAAGCACCGCCATCGACGAATTCCGCTGGTGGAGTGTCGATGAGCTCGCGAGCACCGATCAGGAGGTGTACCCGCTCGGTCTCGCCGGGCTTCTCGGCGATCTGCTGGCGGGCCGGATTCCATCCGAACCGGTCACGCTGCCGTGGCGCGACCGGTCCGGCGAAGCCTCGTGAATCGGCCGAGCCGCTGGAATCGACCGAGCCTCAGGACTTGCGGCCGGTGAATTCGTCCATCGAGTGATAGACGCCCACCTTGTTCAGGTAGTAGTCGCGCACCCTCAGCGGCAGCAGACCGGAGATGGCGCGGTTGAGCCGGGAGGTCCACGGCAGCACGACCAGCGCCGCACCGTTCTTCATCTCCCGCCACGCGGTATCGACGACCTCTTCCTGCTCCAGGATCGGCGTGAACCAGAAACCCTTGGCGCCGTCGAACATTCCGGTGTTGATGTAGGTCGGGCACACCGTGGTGACCTTGACGTGCTCGTTGCCGGACTGCTCGAGTTCCAGGCGCACCGAATCCGACCAGCCCAGCGCCGCCCACTTGGACGCGGCGTAGACGCTCATGCGGGGATTGGCCACCAGCGCCGCCGAGGAGGCGATGTTCAGCACCCGCGCCGGGGTCTTGCGGTCGACCATCGCGGGCAGGAATTCCAGCGCGACGTACATGGGCGCCAGGGAATTGATCGCCATCGTCTTGTCGATGTCGGCGCGGTTCTCGGTTTCCCAGAAATAGCCGTTGCCGCGCACGATTCCGGCGTTGTTGACCAGCACGTCGATATCGCCGACCTCCGAGCGCACCGCGGCGCCGGCCTCGATGATCGACTGCTGGTCGGAGACGTCGACCACGTAGTGGTGCACCCGGCTCACCGCTCCGGAGGACAGTTCGGCCGCGGTCTGCTTCAGCGCGGTCTCGTTGACATCCCACAGCACCACGTCGGCGGCCTGTTCGCGCACCGCCCGCTGGGCGAAGGATTTGCCCAGGCCCATCGCCGCGCCGGTGATCAGTACCCGCTTGCCCGCGACCGTATCCATATTCGTTCCCTTTCCCGATGTGCCCGAGCGGGCGAGATCATTTCTGCCGCAACGCCTTCATCACGCCGAAGTAGAGCGTCATGGTCTTCGCCCACAGTGCTTCCGACATGCCCGGCAGCGGCGCGATCGGCAGTGCGCGCTGGACGGCGATGGTCTGGGTGTCGACGTATTTGAGCAGCCCCTCCGGGCCGTGGCGGCGGCCGCTGCCGGAGATGCCGAGCCCGCCCGAGGGGGCCGCGACACTGCCCCACGCGGCGATGAAGCCCTCGTTCACGTTCACCGATCCGGCGTGGATGCGGGCGGCGATCTCGCGAGCGCGTCCGGTATCGCGGCTCCACACACTGGCGTTGAGACCGTAGGCGGTGTCGTTGGCCTGCTCGACGGCCTCGTCGTCGCTGTGGACGCGGTAGATCGAGACGACCGGGCCGAAGGTCTCCTCGCGGTGGACGGTCATCCCCGGTCGCACCCCGGCCAGGACGGTCGGCTCGTAGAAGTACGGGCCCAGGTCGGGTCGCGCGCGGCCGCCGGCCAGCACGGTCGCGCCCTTGGCGACGGCGTCCTGGACGTGTTCGGTGACCGTGTCGAGCTGGCGCGGGAAGGTCAGCGAGCCCATCTCGTAGGAGTAGTCGAGCGCCGAACCGAGCCGCAAAGCCTGTGTGGCGGAGGTGAATTCGCTGACGAATCGATCGTAGACGCGGTCGTGCACATAGATGCGCTCGATGGATTCGCACAGTTGCCCGGCCGAGGCGAAACAGGCGCGCACCGCGATCTTGGCGGCCGCGCTCACATCGGCGTCGGCCAGCACCAGCAGCGGATTCTTGCCGCCCAGTTCGAGCGAGTAACCGATCAGCCGCTCTCCCGCCTGCCGGGCGATGGTGCGGCCGGTGGCGCTGGAACCGGTGTAGTCGACGTAGTCGGCGCGCGCGATCACCTCACCGCCGATCACCGAGCCGCGGCCCAGCACCGCCTGCCACAGCCCCGCGGGCAGGCCGGCGCGTCCGGCGGCGTCGATCGCCCACAGTGCGGTGAGCGCGGTCTGGTTGTCCGGTCGCGCGACGACCGCGTTCCCGGCCATCAGCGCGGGCAGCGCGTCGGACACGGCCAGCGCCAAGGGGTAGTTCCACGGCGAGATCACCGCGACCACACCCTTGGGCCGGTTGCGGACCTCGACCTTGGTGAGCACCGGCAGCACACCGCGCGGGGTGCGTGCGGCGAGCAGCCGTTCGGCCGCGGCCGCGTAGTAGCGAGCGTTGACCGCCACATCCCCGACCTCGTCGAAGGCGTGCACGCGCGACTTGCCGGCCTCGGTCTGGACGATGTCGAGGATGGTGTCCTGTTCGGCCAGGACCAGGTCGTGGAAGCGGCGCAGCACCGCCACGCGTTCGCGCACCGGAACCCGCGCCCACTGCTGCTGGGCGCTGCGGGCGGTCGCGAAGGCGGACTCGATATCGGCGGTGGACGACTGCGGCAGATCGGCGATCTTCGCGCCGGTGGCCGGGGCGTGAACCGCCACCGAGGGAGCGCCACCCGCGGTGGCGTGCGCGAGCAGGCGGTCCACCAGCTCCTGCGGCAGGGCCGGAGCGGCGGCGAGGTCTGGGGCGGTCGTCATTGTCGGCCCTCTCGGTCGGCAGGCGCCCAACAATTTGTTGAACACCAGTGTTAGATTAACACCGATGTTAGATTAATGGGGCGATGCCGGGCCATGTCAAGTCCGCACAACCGATCAGGGAGGTACCACGGATGCCGCAGGACGGGGTGGTCACCACTCACAACGGCGCCGCTCGCCGGGGCCGGCCGCCGCAGACGCCCGCACAGGCCGACGAGGTGCGCTCCCGCATCGTCGCCGCCACCGCCGCGGTGTTCACCGAATCCGGTTCGCGCGGACTGAGTGTCGCGCGCATCATCGAACAGGCCGGGATCTCGCGGCCCACCTTCTACCGCTATTTCGCCAACGCCACCGCCCCGCTCGACGTAGTCCTCACGCAGTCCAACGAGGGCCTGGTGGGCGGTATCCGCCGGGCCCTGGAGGAGTCCGAGGAGCCGGTGGCGCTCGGCATCGGCATCATCGACGCCTACCTGGACTGGGCCCGGGGGCACGGACCGATGCTGCGCCCGGTGTTCGCGGAACTGCACGATCCGGCCTCACCGGTCTCGGCGTACCGGGAACAGGCCTTCGACGACATCCGCGCGCTGGTGCGGGAGAAGTTCGCCGTGCTGGGCCGGCAGTTGCCCGCACCGCTGGACCTCGACACCGCCCTGCAGGTCTGCGCATTCGTGGTCTACCAGGTATCGCTGGCCACCGCACCGGGCGCGGATCCGGATCCCGAGGCGGTCGCCGAGGCCCGGCTGACGATGATCCGCACGGTGCTGGTCACCCTCGGCCGGCGCGAGGATGTCGAACTCGCCCTGACGATTCCGGGCATCTTCCTGCCCGTGCAGGGCTGACCCCCGCCACAACGCCGCGGATCAGCCGCGCAGCCCGCTCGCCCGCAGCACCCGCCGCGAGATTCCGGCCTCCAGCGCCTCGGCCGTACCGATGATGCGCACCCGCTGCCGGGCGCGAGTGATCGCGGTATAGAGCAGTTCACGGGTCAGCAGCGTCGACTCCGGGCCGGGCAGCACGATCGTCACCGCACCGTACTGACTGCCCTGGCTCCGGTGGATGGTCATCGCGTACACCGTGGTGACGCCCGGGAATTGGGTGGGATGCACCAGATACGGCTCGCTGCCACGCTGCAGCGCCGCGCGCAGGCCACCGTCGGCGGACCGCACGATGACACCGGTGTCGCCGTTGTAGATGCGGGCCTCGTGGTCGTTGGCGGTCACCAGCAACGGTTGACCGGGAAACCACTGTCCGGCAATGGATTCCGTGCCGATCCCGGCCGCGGCGACCCAGCCGCCCGCCATCCGGTCCCACCGTTCGACACCGAACGGCCCCTGCCGGTGCGCGCACAGCAGGCGATGCGATTCCATCGCGCGCAGCGCGGCCGCGGCGTCCCCGGTCTCGGCGGCGGTGGTGGATTCGCGGGCGGCGCGCACCACGTCGGCACGCACATCGGCGATGTCGTCGGGTTCGTGCAGGGACAGTTCCGCACCGCCGTCGTGCAGCAGCGCGAGCGCCGTCTCGGCGTCGCCGGCGCGCACCGCGACCGCCAGATCGGCGATCCGGCCACCGAACCGTCGGCCCCGGGTCAGGCGAATCATGCCGCCGCGCAATCGGTTTCGTTCCCGCTCACTGAGGTCTTCGGCACCGGCCACCGGGCCGGAACCGGTGTCGAGGATCCGCTCGAGGATCGGATTCGGCGGCCCGGCCACCGGTCCCGCGACCAGATCGGCGAGGACGGCACCGGCATCGACGGAGGCGAGCTGGTCCGGGTCGCCGACGAGGACGAGCCGGGCGTCCGGGCGCACGGCCGGCAGCAGCCTGCTCATCATGGTCAGCGACACCATGGAGGTTTCGTCGACGACGATGACGTCGTAGGGCAGCCGGTTGTGGGCGTGATGACGGAAGCGGGTGGTGCCGCCGCGCTGCCAGCCCAGCAGCCGGTGCACGGTGGCCGCGGTCAGTTCCGGCAGGTCGAGATCGCCGGCCTGTTCACGCACCGATTCCTGCAGGCGCGCAGCGGCTTTGCCGGTCGGCGCGGCCAGCGCGATACGCAGCGGCGCGGTGTCGGAGACCGCTCGCTGATGAGCGACCAGCAGAGCCAGGATGCGAGCGATGGTGTGGGTCTTACCGGTACCGGGCCCACCGGCGACCACCGTGGTCCAGCTGGTGGCGGCGACGGCGGCGGCGATGCGCTGCCGGTCCGGGGCGGCGCCGGGCCCGCCCGTGCCGGGAAACAGCCGGTCCAGTTCCCGGCGCACGGTGTCCGGGTCGACGAGCGGATGCCCGTGCGCCCGGTCCGCGAGTACCTCGCGGATCGTCTGCTCCTGCCGGTAGTAGCGGTCCAGATACAGCAGCGGCCCGCCCTCGGAGTCGACCAGCCGCAGCGGGCACAGCGGCCCGGCCGGGCTGCCGCACACCAGTGGGCTCACGCGCAACTGCTCGCACAGGCTGTCGACGTCCGGCCAGGGCAGCAGAGCGGGATCGATCGGCTCCGTCTCGCCGAGGTCGAAACCCTCACCGTCGACACCGATTTCGTGCATGCGCCGCAATTCCAGGCACACCGATCCCGACCGCACCGCACGCACCGCGAGCGCGGCGGCCAGCAGCACCTGCTCCCCGGATTCACCGCCGAGCCTGCCCAGCCGCAACGCCACGTGCACATCGGCCGCCGACAGCACTCCGGCGGTGTTGAAGGTTCGCAGCAGGCCGGTGGCACGCTGCGCCACAGCGATCGGCGTCATCGGCCCTCCTGGCCGGCCAGCAGATCCGACAACGCCACGATCAGTTCGGCCGGTGGGTTCCAGTCGAAGACGCCGTGGCCGGGTGGGGTGGCGGGGCCGATCATGCCGCGCACGAACAGATAGCGCACCCCACCGAGGTGGCGAGCCGGGTCGTAGTCGGGCAGGCGCCAGCGCAGATAGCGGTGCAGCGCCGCCGAATACAGCAGCGCCTGCAGCGGATAGTGCGAGCGCGTCATTTCCTCGGCCATGCGGTCGCGCCGATAGTGCGCGACGGTCAGCTCACCGGTGCCGAGCCGGTTGGTCTTGTAGTCGACGACGAGGAAGCGGGGGCCGTCGATCCGCAGCACCGCGTCGATACTTCCGGTCAGATATCCGCGCAACGGAACGTCGTCGAGCAGGTCGAGGGCATCGGCGTAGCCGGCGAACGGATCGTCGGACCGCAGATGCTTCCGCAGCAGGGCCCCGATGCGCCGCACGGTCACCCGCTGCGCCACCGGATCGTCACCACCGGCGAGCGGCAGTTCGAATTCCAGTTCGTTCAACCGATCCCGCGACCGGATGTCGGCCGGCGCGACCGGATCGCACGGTGTACGCAGCACCGCGACCAGCGCGCGGGCGAGTTCACCAGGATCGATATCGGCCATGAGTTGCTCGACGGCCTGTTCGCAGCGCAACCGGACCTCGGCGGCCAGATCCGGCGCATCGGTGTCGACCAGCTCCAGCACGCCGTGCACCAGCGTGCCGAATTCGGCCCCATAGGGCAGCTCGTTCATCAACGACGGTGCCGCACCGGCGAATTCGTCCCCGGCCCCGAGGCCGGGACCGAGTTCCGGCGCCGGCGACAGCGGCTCGTCGGTGCCGCCCTCGACGGTATCCGGCGTCACGAAATCAGTTGCGCCATGGCCAGTTTCGTGTGCCGAGGCGGTGAGCGCCGAGTACGACGTACGGCGCCAGTCGTGATCGACGGAGCGGGTGAACCGCGCGGCCTCGAGTGCCTTGTCGCCGGTGTGGCCGCGTTCGGTGCGCAGCTGCGCCTCGACCGCCGCGCGGACGGGCTCGATCTCGATCAGGCCGGGACCGGCGGCCGCGGCCCATTCGCGCAACTGCTGCAGCACGATCGGATCCGCGGGCACCTCACTGCGGGCCGGCACCTCGGCGCTGCCGGGGTCGCGGCCCAGGATCATCCGGTGCAGCGGCGCGGCGGCGGTACCGTAGGCCGGCGCCCACCAGGCCACCACCTGGCACTGCGCCCGGGTCACCGCGACGTACAGCAGCCGCAGCTCCTCCCCCGCTTCCTCGGCCTCACAGCGACGGCGGTGATCGGCGTAACCGGGCGCCTCGGGGCCGCCGACGTCCAGGACCCGCTCGTCGCCGTCGTGGAACAGCAGCGTCGACGGATTGGGGTTCTTCGCGCCGTCCCACGCGAAAGGCAGATAGACGACGGGAAATTCCAGGCCCTTACTGGCGTGCACGGTGGCGATCTGCACCGCGGCGGCATCGCGGTCGAGGCGGCGGCTGCGTCCCGCGACCGCGCCCGAGGCCGGATCGCGCACCCGGTCGGCCAGCCAGCGGGTCAGCGCGGTGAGCCCGAGCGATTCCCGCGCGGCGACCTCGTCGAGCAGTTGCGCGATATGCCGCAGATCGGTCAGGCGCCGTTCGCCGCCGCTCTGGGCCAGCAGTCGCGGCGCGGGCTGAGCCTGGGCGGACAGCCGGTCGAACACGGCCGCGAAACCGGAACGCGCGAACAGCCGGGCCGCGTCGCGCAGCTGGGTGCTGAGCCGGCCCACCAGATCCGCGCCACCGGCGTCGATATCGGCCGCGGACAGTCCGAGCAGCGGGGTGGTGGCCGCCAGCCGCACCCGGTCACCGCGGTGCGGTTGTTCCAGCGCGCGCAGCACCCACAGCCAGTCGGTGGCACTGCGGGTGGCGAAAACGCTGGCGCCACCGGCGAGTACGGACGCGACACCGGCGCGGTCGAGTTCCGCGCGCACCAGGTCGATCTGTGCGCGGGTGCGGACCAGCACGGCGATATCGCCGGGCCCCAGCGGGCGGTCGCCGAACCGGGCCCCGGACTCCAGGGTGCGGACGATGTCGGCGGCGAGGTCGGTGGCCACCCGATCGCGCTGGCGGCCCACCACCGGGAACCCGCTGCCGTTCAACGCACCGGCGCCCTGGCGGGGAAAACACCTGAGCCGCAAGGGAACCACCGCGCCGTCGGGTCCGGTGAGCCGGCTGTGCGGCCGCACCGCCGTGACCTGCGGCACCGTGATCTGCGCATGGCCCAGGGCGGCGCCACCCAGCATGTGGTGCAGCGCCGCCAGCAGACCGGCGTCGCTGCGGCGGTTGGTATCGAGTTCGCGGCGCGTGCCGGCGTGGGCGACGGCATCGAGGTAGCTGAGGACCTCGGCGCCGCGGAAGGCGTAGATCGCCTGC
>NZ_BAFW01000135.1 GCF_000308535.1 Nocardia cerradoensis NBRC 101014
GAACAGCGCACCGGTTTGCGGGCACCGCTCACTGGGCTTGTGCACCACCGCATTTCCGGTCGCCAGTGCGGCGCCGACCAGTCCCGCCGCGATGGCGACCGGATCGTTCCACGGTGTCAGGGCGACCACGACGCCGCGCGGCTGGGCGATCATGAAATCCGTTGCGTCCCAACTGCCCTGCAGGGTGTGACCGCGATGGACCGGTCCCAGCTCGGCATACTGGTCCAGCGTGCCGGCGCCCGCGAGCACCCCCTCGCGCCCCGAGTCGGCGGGACGGCCGGTCTCGGCTTCGAGCGTGGCGGCGAGTTCGTCGGCGTGCTCGCGCAATGCGGTCGCCCCGGCACGCAGCGCCTCGGCCCGGCTCGCCGCGGGTGTGCGCGCCCAGTTCGACTGTGCGGTATGCGCGGCGCCCACGATGGTCATGAGGTCCAGGTTTCCCGTCACCGAGTCGGCCTCGATGCGGGTCGCGTTGTCGATCTCGGTCATGGGCTCCGAGTACCCCGGCGTTCTCGGGCAAACGTCCCCGGCCGACATTGTTCTCGGTCCGGCATCGCGGTGCGACGCGCGGATCACTTCCCGTTCGCGGTCGAGCGCAGCAGGCGCAGCACGGCTCGCTCGACGATGGCTCGGCGCTCGTCCTCGCGGGGCGCGCGCCGCGCCCGCCGCGAGGCCGCCGCGATGGTCCGGCCCCGCTCCCACGCCACGATCACGCGTGGGTCGACGTAGGAGTTGCGGGCCACGGTGGGGGTGTTGCCCAGCGCCTCGGCCACCTCGGTCATCACCTGCCGCACGGCGCTGTTGCGGCGCCGCTGCGAGTTCGGGCATTCGGTGGCCGCCAAACCGGCGGCGGCCAGCACCGTCGCCTGCCAAGTGCGAAAGTCCTTGGCGCTGTGGTCGTCTCCGACCAGCGCTTTGAACCGGGCGTTGATGTCGCCGGAACGCAGTTCGCTCGAGTGCCGGTGTTCGCGGTAGACCAGCAGCCGCCCGCTGGGGCTGCGATTGCGCCGCAACGACCGCACGGCCCGGGCGAGGTCCGGTTCGACGATGCGCACCTGCCGGCGGATTCCGCCCTTGGCCACATAGTCGAATCGCATCTCCTCCCCCGAGACCCGGACCTGTTCGCGCAGGAGGGTGGCGACACCGCGGGTGCCGTTCTCCTCCGCATATTCTTCGCCGCCGATACGGAAGACACCGCGATCGAGCAGTCCGATCGCCACCGCCTCCACGCGCCGCCGGTCCGATCCGGAACGCCGCAGATCGGCGCTCACCTGCTCGCGCAGGTTCGGCAGTTGCGCCGCCACCTCGAGCATGCGGTCGAACTTCTCCTCGTCGCGTTCACGCCGCCACTGTTCGTGATACAGATACTGCCGCCGCCCCGCCGCATCCACCCCCACCGCTTGGATGTGTCCCTGAGCATGCGGGCAGATCCACACCTTCCGCCAGGCCGGCGGGATCACCAGTGCGTCGATGCGTTGTGTCACTTCGGGATCCGTGACCGGGACGCCGTTCTCGTCGGTATAGGAAAAGCCTCTGCCTCGTCGCACCCGGCGTATTCCGGCACCGTAGGGCGTGCTGCGCCGCAACCGCATCACGTCACTCCTCTCGCCCCGCGCATCGGGTGATACCCGCGCGCGGCGCGATCATGCGGATTCGGTGGACTCGGGATCCGCCGGTGGCCCGTGTTCGAGCGTGCGGACGAGCGCCGCGGCGAGCAGCGCGACGGCCCGATCGTCGTCGTGTACCAAGGGCCGCAACGTATTCAGCGCGAGGGAGCCGGGCAGCTCCGCCAGCGCCTGGGCCAGCCGCAGCCGCACCGGTGAACCCGGCGGGTGCGCGGCCAGCTCGCCGGCCAGTGCGCCCAGGATGCGATCCGCCCACTGCGTGTCCCGCGCCAGCGATCCCAGCAGTTCGGCCGCCTCGACGTCGTTCGGGCCCTCGATCACGGTGGCGACGAGTTCCGGCACGGCGCGGGT
>NZ_BAFW01000134.1 GCF_000308535.1 Nocardia cerradoensis NBRC 101014
GTTCCGGCCCGAGAACGAGCGGGACTACGGACAGGAGGTGATCGAGATCCTGCTGCAGGAGATGGAGACCGAACGTTCCAGTCTGGTGGTGATCTTCGCCGGATATCCGGACCGGATGGAGACGTTCTTCTCCGCCAATCCCGGATTGTCCTCGCGGGTGGCCCACCACATCGAATTCCCGGACTACACCCGCGAGGAGCTGCTGGCCATCGCGGAAGTGATGGTGGCACAGCAGAATTTCCGTTTCGGCGATGCGGCGGCGGTGGCCTTCGACGAATATCTGGCGGTGCGAATGGCGCGGCCGCGTTTCGCGAACGCGCGCAGTGTCCGCAATGCCGTGGACCGGTGCCGGCTGCGCCAGGCGAATCGCCTGGTGCAGGAGCATCGCCCGCTCGGCAAGGCCGACCTGATGACGCTGACAACCGAAGACATCTACGGCAGCAGCGTTTTCGGCGACCGAGCCGGCGCCGCGGAGGAGGCGCCGGCATGCCCGACGGAATGAAAACCCTCACCCGCTACACGATCGAACAGGAACATCGGCATCCCGGTTCCTCGGGGGAGTTCTCCGCACTGCTCAACGTGGTGTCCACCGCGGCGAAGATCATCGCCAATCAGGTGACCCGCGGCCGCATCGTGGGCGCGCTGGGTGAATCGGACGGCGCGGACCCACCGCTGAGCCTGCATCGGCGCATGGACGCCATCGCCAACGACATCATGGTGGAGCAATCCGAATCCAGCGGGCCGTTGTCGGCACTGCTGTCGGAGCAGATGCACGGATTTCATCCGGTGGTGGGGGAGGTGCGGCGCGGCAAATACATGCTGGCCTTCGACCCGCTGGACGGCTCCTCGAATATCGACGTGAATCTGCCCGTCGGCACGATATTCAGTGTGTTGCGCGCACCGGAGGACGGGCGGGCGCCGCAGGCGGCGGATTTCCTGCAGCCGGGAGTGCGGCAGGTCTGTGCGGGATTCACCCTCTACGGCCCGGCGACGATGCTGGTCCTCACCACCGGCAGCGGGGTCGACGGATTCACTCTCGATCGGGAGATCGGCGCGTTCGTCCTCACTCATCCCGGCATGCGCATTCCGGAAGACACCTCGGGATTCGCGATCAATGCCGCCAACGAGCGGTTCTGGCAGCGCCCGGTGCGGCGTTATGTGCACGAATGTCTCGACGGGGTCGACGGGCCGCGGGCGCGCGATTTCAATATGCGCTGGGTGGCGTCACTGGTCGCCGACGCCTTTCACATCCTCACCCGCGGCGGGGTCTATCTGTATCCGTACGACACCCGTGATCCCGGCCGGCCGGGCCGGGTGTCGCTGCTGTACGGCGCCAATCCCATCGCCTTCGTGATCGAACAGGCCGGCGGTGCCGCGACCACCGGCCACGAACGGGTGCTCGAGGTGGTTCCCGAGCATCCGCATCAACAGATCCCGCTGGTTTTCGGATCGCGCAACGAGGTGCGCCGGATCGAGCGCTATCACCGTGAACCCGATGCCGGGCCGCCCTTCGATGCGTCGTTGTTCGGTACCCGCACCCTGTTCCGACCGGCGCGCCATTGAACGCCGGCTGATCGAATCGAGATGTCATGTCGCGCAAACATCCCGTGGTCGCCATCACCGGTTCCTCCGGCGCCGGAACGACCAGCGTCACCCGGACCTTCCAGGAGATCTTCCGGCGGGAGGGCATCAATGCCGCGATCGTGGAGGGGGATTCGTTCCACCGCTACGATCGCGGCGGCATGCAGGTGGCGATGGCCGAAGCAGAAGCAGATCTGAATCTGCATTTCTCACATTTCGGCCCGGAGGCCAATCTGCTCACCGAACTGGAGAGCCTGTTCCGCGATTACGGGCAATCCGGGGTCGGGCTGGTGCGCAAATATCTGCACGACGAGACCGAGGCCAAACCCTACGGACTGGAACCGGGCACCTTCACGCCGTGGGAAGAACTCGCCCCCGGCAGCGACCTGCTGTTCTACGAGGGGCTGCACGGCGCCGCGGTCACCGGCACGGTCGATGTGGCGCGCTATGCGGATCTGCTGGTGGGCGTGGTGCCGATCGTGAATCTGGAATGGATTCAGAAGGTCATCCGCGACAAGACAGAGCGCGGCTATTCCAGTGAAGCGGTGATCGATACGATCCTGCGGCGCATGCCCGACTACGTGAAGTACATCTGCCCGCAGTTCTCGCGCACCTACGTCAATTTTCAGCGGGTGCCGACGGTGGACACCTCGAATCCGTTCACCGCCCGCAGCATTCCGACCGCCGACGAAAGTTTCGTCGTGATCCGCTTCGCCGATCCGAAGGTGATCGATTTCCCGTATCTGTTGTCGATGCTGCACGATTCGTTCATGTCGCGTCCGAACTGCATCGTGGTGCCGGGCGGCAAGATGGATCTGGCGATGCAGCTGATCTTCACCCCGCTCATTCTGCGGTTGATGGACAAACGACCCGGCCCGCGCGCATAACCCGTCCCGAGAACGGGTGTTTCGACGCTCGCGCCCGGCGAATTCGCGGAGTTGAATCGACGGTATGTGGTCGATGAATATGAGCGCCACGTGGGCCGCGGTGCGCCGGGACGCACCGGATTCCGGATCCGGGCCGCTCCGGCAGGTGGTCGAGGAATTCGCCGATATCGAAATCGTGGACCGATCGATGACGCTGGCAGCCAAGATCTTCACGTGCGTGCTGCCGGTGATCATCGCGGGGTCCGTGTTCTCCCATCTGGATCTCGCGACCCACGCCATCGACGACCAGCTGGGGCTGGACCGGGCGACGTTCCGGTCCGCCTTCGGAGTCGTCGCGTCGACCGATCCGACATTCGCGGCTTTCGGAGTGGTCGGGTTGCTGATGGTCGTGATCAGTGGCGCGTCGTTCGCCAAGACACTCGCGCGGATCTACGGCAAGCTCTGGGACGTGCCGGCGATCGGCCTGCGCGACGCGTGGCGCTGGCCGGTGGTCCTGCTCGTCGTCGCATTCTCGGCCGCGACGATCGGGGCCGTGCGCGAACTGGCCGGGCTCCGCTATTTCGGACTGCCGCTCACCCTGGCCGGCGAGTTGCTGGTGTGGATGATCGTATGGACCCTCTGCGCGTACCTGCTCACGATGGGGAAGCTGCGCGGGCGGGCACTGTGGATGACCGGGGCGCTGACGGCCGTCGGATTGACCTCGGTCCGGGCCGGTGGACGGCTGGTGCTGCCGAAGATCACCGCCTCCGCGCAGGCGAAGTTCGGGCTGCTCGGCCCGGTGTTCACCGCGATCAGTTGGCTTTTCGTGCTGTCGATGGTGGTGGTCGGGGCGGCGACGATCGCCAAGGTGCTGGTTCCCGGCCCGGCGCCCACCGAAGCGGAGGGCGCCCGACGATGACGGCAGTCCCCGCCCGCCACCGCGCTATTTCATGGTGACCGAGATCGTCGCCTGGTCGATCTGCACATTGGACTCGATCGGATTGCCCTCCGCGTGGACCGTGATGCGCGCCTTGTCGATCCCCTCGTCCTGCAGGGCCGTGGCGACATTGTTGCCCCGTGCCTGGGCGAGCGAGTCGGCAGCCCCGGAGTTCGGGTCGACGGCGTAGGTTTCGATCTTGACCGCGGTGTCGTTGCCCTTGAGCGGGAGCGCCACCGCCTTGATCGTGGCGACATCGGTCGGGCTCAGGTCGGAGCTGTTCTTGTCGAAGGTGATCGGCGCCGCCGACAGCACACTGTTGATCGCGTTCTGCACGGCCTGCTGCGCGGAGTTGAGGGCCGAACCCACCACCGACGACGCCGTGGTGGCGAGACTGCCCCGCATATCGGTGTGCTCGCCACCGTGCGCCGTGGTCGTCGTGACCGCGACCGGGCCACTGTTGTTGTCCGAGGAACATGCGGCGATCGGAATCAGCGCTGCCGCACCGGTCGCCAGCACCGCTACCGCTTTGACGAGTTTCATGCTGCTTCTCCTGATCTCCGTGCGGATGCGCCCGGTGGTCACGACGCGAGAATGCGCGCCTTCTCCGATTCGAACTCCTGCTCGGTGAGCACCCCCTGAGCCTTCAACTCGCCCAACTGTTTCAGTGCCGCGATGCGGTCAGTTCCCCCGCCGGCGGGGCGGGCGGCGGCGGTTGCTGCTCGTACTGGTACTCCTGCTGCGCGGCCCAGCGCTGACCCTGGCGTCGTGAGACGCGATTGGAGACGGCCGTGGCCGTTCCGGCGACCACTGCGGTACGGGCGACGCCCCGTAGTAACCCGGGCATGCTGCTGCTCCTCAGTTATCGGCCTCGAGGCTGTCGAGGGTGGAGAGGATGGCTTGAACGGGAATGCGACCGGATGCGACGAGTTCGGCGCCGTTGCGCCGCAACGCCACCGCGAGCGGTGCCGCCCACGTGTTCTCGTAGAGGAGGACGGCCGCGGAATGGCCGGGTTCCAACGCGCCCCCGGCCTCGCGCAGATCCCCCTCGTCGAGCAGCCCGGTCGCCGCCTCGGCGAACAGGGTCACATCCAGGTCGCCGGTCAACCCGACATCCGCGATGTCGATCCCGGTCAGTGATCCGTCCGCATCCTTGTGCACGAAGGCCAGATCCAGGACCCGGATGACACCGCGATCCACCAGATCCCGCAGCATCGGCAACGCCGAGCCGTCCGGTTGGCGGTCGGCGGGAAATTCGATGACGAGATAGTCGATCGGACCCATCTCGTCGATATCGGCAGCACTGTTCACCCGGCACCCCTTTCCTCCGACGCCTGACCCTCTGACAGGAACATCCACCGCAACCCAGGCCCGGGCGGGTCGGCGACAGCGCGAACGCGGCCGCCGAGACGACCTGACACCCTATGATTCGGCGCCGCCGGTCCCGCAGACAAGATGATTGCTGAAATTTCGCCGGAGCGGGTCCGCAAGGTTATCGGCACAGCGCACAATGAGAAACGAACGCGCCTCGTGTACACCGGCCCCGAGGATCCGGCCGGATCGTTGCCAGATGGGTCCGCCACCTTCGGGAGTGCCGATGAACTCCTATCCGCCCATCGCCGAGCACGGTATTGTCGGCGATCTGCAAACCGCGGCGTTGGTGTCGTCGGCCGGAACGGTGGATTGGTGGTGCACACCGCGATTCGATTCCCCGAGCGTCTTCGGGTCGCTGCTCGACCACGAACGCGGCGGCTACTGCCGTGTCGCGGCCGATTTGCCGGAGGGGGCGGTGACCATCCGCCAGTTGTATCTGCCCGATACCGCGGTGCTGGTCACTCGTTTCATGGCGCCGGACGGAGTCGGGGAGGTCGCCGACTTCATGCCGCCGATCGACGACGATGCGCCTACCGACCGGCATCGGCTGGTTCGGATCGTGCGTGTGGTGCGTGGCAGTCTGCCGTTCACGGTCGCATGCCGGCCGCGTTTCGACTACGGCCGCGCCGAGCATACGACGGTGGCGCACGACAACGAATGGATCATGTTCGAGGGTCCGGACACCACCCTGCACCTGCAGGCGTCCGACCCGGTCGTATTGAGCGTCGACGACGGCGACGCGATCGGCCGCTTCACTCTGGACGAGGGGGAGACGGCCGTCATCGTGCTGACCGCGACCGCGGCGGGCGGGAAGTTCCCGGCGCCGCCGCAGCGCGGCGATGTGGCGGCCGAATTCGCGGCCTGCCGGGAATGGTGGCAGGGGTGGCTGCGGAACTCGACCTATCGCGGCCGCTGGCGCGATATGGTCAACCGCTCCGCGATCACGTTGAAACTGCTCACCTACCTACCGACGGGCGCCCCCATCGCGGCGGCCACCATGGGCCTGCCCGAACAGGTCGGTGGGGAACGCAATTGGGATTATCGCTACACCTGGCTGCGTGACGGTTCGCTGTCGGTCCGGGCGCTGCTGGATCTGGGGTTCACCGCCGAGGCCTACGCGTTTCGCCGCTGGCTGCGTGAGCGGCTGCCGGGCAGCACTCCCTCGGGTGAGCCGTTGCAGATCATGTATCGCATCGACGGTGACCCGCGACTGGACGAGGAGATCCTCGACCACTGGGAGGGATATCGCGGATCGGCGCCGGTGCGGGTCGGCAACGCCGCCGCGGACCAGTTGCAACTCGATATCTATGGTGAAGTCGCCGATGCGCTGGCACAGACCTCCGATATCGGCGGTGTCTCGGGGTGGCGGGTGTTCGCCGAGCTACTGGACTGGCTGGTCGACAACTGGGATCGGCCCGACGAGGGCGTGTGGGAAACCCGCGGAGGCCAACAGGATTTCACCTACAGCAGGTTGATGACGTGGGTCGCGTTCGACCGCGGCATTCGCCTCGCGACCGAGCATGCCCGCCCGGCCGACCTGCAGCGGTGGACCGATGCGCGCGACGCGGTGTTCGCCCAGATCCTGGAGCGTGGCTGGAGTGAGGACCGTCGCGCGTTCGTCCAGCACTTCCGCACCGACGTTCTGGATGCCGCTCTGCTGCTGATGCCGCGCATGGGCTTTCTCTCCCCCCGCGATCCGGACTGGCTCAGCACACTCGACGCGATGGACGAGGAACTGGTCAGCGACAGCCTGGTCTATCGATACGATCCCGCCGCATCGCCGGACGGATTGCGCGGCTCGGAGGGCACCTTCAATCTGTGCAGCTTCCTCTACGTCGAGGCGCTGGCGCGCGCGGGGCGAGTTCACCACGCCCGCTACGCATTCGACAAGATGCTGACCTACGCCAACCACGTGGGCCTGTTCGCCGAGGAGATCGGCCCGTCGGGTGAACAGCTGGGCAACTTCCCGCAGGCGTTCACGCACCTGGCGCTGGTCGCGGCGGCGATGGCACTCGACGACGAACTCGATCGCCTCGAGTCCGGAAAGCCCCCGCGATGAGCGAGCCCAATGCCCCGGCCCGCCCGCGCGGCGTGCTGGTGCCGCTGGCGCTGGCGCAGTTCATCTGCAGTTTCGCCGGTACGAATATGGCGGTGATGATCACCGACATCAGCACCGATCTGGACGCCGACGTGGCCGGGGTGCAACTGGTCATCACCCTGTTCCTGCTGATCATGGCGGCACTGATGATTCCGGGCGGCAAGCTCACCGACCGCTACGGCCGCAAACGCTGTTTCGTCATGGGGCTTTCGGTCTACGGGCTCGGCGCGATACTCAGCGCACTCGCACCGGGACTCGGGGTGCTGGCTCTGGGCAAC